>NZ_FR896355.1:0-238 GCF_000435155.1 Dialister sp. CAG:357
CTTGGCCAGACGCGCGCCTTCTATCCAGCGCGTGACCGTGATTTTATAAACAGAAGAAAAGAGGATGTGCCAGGCCTGCGGCGTGTGCGAAAGGACGCGAAGACCGGTCCGGAGCGGCTCATCGCCCGGGAATATCCTGTCCTCTTCCCAGGAAAGCGACTCGTGCATTTCATCCTCATCCATTTCCGGAAGATGCAGCACCTTCGTCCGGAGATCACGTCCCGTCGCAATGAGCATC
>NZ_FR896355.1:398-3220 GCF_000435155.1 Dialister sp. CAG:357
AGGCTGCCTGCCATCGGAAGGAGTATCGTTTTCTTCGTACCCGAAAAGAAGCGCCTTGCCCGCATGAGCAGCGCTTCCTTCGCAAGAACTGAGGTATCAAAATGGAACACTTGAAATATCCTCCACCGTCAAAATGCGCTTTCCATCCACCGTTTTTGAAGAGAAATCAATCGTCAGGAACCGGCGGTGATCCCCCTTTTCATTTTCCGAGCGGACCTTGATCCTGCCGCTCTCCCCGTCATCTGTGATCCTCACAAGGATCGTCCGGTCTCCCTCCTCCAGCGTGAGCGCCGTGCTTCCGCCTGCGCCTGAGGAAAGGCGAGAAAGAGCCCAGTTCGCCCCACTCTCTGCCGCATAGACCGAGCGGAGCCCCTCTTCATGCGACACCGCCGCGGCGCTGCCCCTTGTGAGGAAAAGGACGAGCGCCGTCGATGCTGAAAGAAGCGCCGAGAAGAGGAGAATCAGGATGATTGAAAGCGTCCCCTTCCTCCTACACATACGGCTGCCCCTTCTTATACAAATCCGCATAAGGAATGACCGACGTCTCGCAGTCCACCTGGTCGATCCCGTTCTTATGCTCCATCAGGAAATGAAGATGCAGCGCGCCCATTTCCTGGGAAAATACCGGATCCTCAGACGGCGAGAAAATGATCGTCTCGCCCGTTCCCGTCTTCTCGCCCGTTACCGGTTCCGAAAGGCCGTTGTAGAGGAGAAGCTTCAGCTTTTCCCTGTCGATATAAAACGTATACCGTGCCTCGACGTCCCTTTCATTCAGATCGTAGTACGTGTACCGGTCGCCGGAGACCGGTGCCTGTGCCATCCGCCTGCCGTTCCTGATCTTTTCCGTCATGTAGTCGGAAACCGAGAGCACCTCGCTCGAAAGCCGTCCGCGCCTTGCAAGGCTATCGATCACCCGCGCCGTCTCCGTGGCCAGCGGGAAGATTGAAAGCGCCAGCGAAGTCAGTATGAAGAGGGAAATCAGAGCTTCCAGGAGAAGAAATCCTTTTCGCTTCATTGCGGATCCTCCATCAGGACGGAAAAAGAAACGGAATTCCCGGACGAATCCGAGACCTCCGCCTTCATCCGCCTCATCGGGACAGATTCGACATAAACGGGCTCCTCAGTCATATCGACCGTATACGTCCGGCCATTTCTCACGATTTCTTTCGGCATAGAAACGGGCTCACCCAGACGCACGCTGGCCTTCATCTGCTCCATGGCATCCTGGGCAATCAACGTTTCATCAAGAGAAATTTCCCTTTCCGCCTCCCGCCTTGCCGCCACGGATACTGAGAGGAAAACGCCCGCGCCAAGTGTCATGACAATCGCCAATGCTGCGGCCGCCCACACCAGAAGAAAGCCTTCTCTCCTCATGCGTCCCTCACGATCCGAACGCGTCCCGTGTACGCCGCCACCACGATCTGGCGCGCATACTTTCCGTCCTTCGTCCTCAAATACATCGAATACTTGCTGCTCTCCCCGGCATAGCCGTCTTTGCGGAGCGTCAGGTTCAGATTTCCCGTTCCGCGGATGTTTTCAGGAAACGAGCCTTTCGGGCGGATCGTCGTCGTGCCCTTTCTTGTGAAATACGAGACGTGATCGCCGTCCTGCGCACAGAAAAAGTACGTCCGCGCCACGACATTTCCATACCGCGACGTCTCGCTCCTTGCCTCCGTCTCTGCCTCACGGATGGCCGAGGCCAGCTCTTCGGCCGCCAGATCGAGCTGCCGCTCCTCCTGCCAGTCGGAAAGCGAGGGGACCGCCATCGCCATCCCCAAGGAGACGATCAGGAGCACGATGAGCGCCTCAGCGAGAACAAAGCCACGATGCCGCCAGAAGCGTAAGCCCCGTTTCCTCGAAGAAGAAAGCCGCGATCCCTCCGGCAGCAAGGAACGGCGCGAAACGGATCCCGTCATCAAGCGACCTCCTTCCTGAAATCAAAAGAGGCAGGGAAAAGAGCGCGCATGATGCCGATGCGGCCCAGAGGAAACCGAGCGTTCCCACCGGCGAAAGCCAGGATGCAATCGCAGCGGAGAGGAATATATCTCCCTCGCCTGCGCCTCCGCCGGACGCCAGGCGCAGCACGAAGAAAACACCGCCGGCCAGCGATGCCGAAAGGATACCAAAGTAAATCATCCCCGCCTCATACGAAGTCAGAAGACCGCAGAGAAGAAGAAGCGCGCTCCAGCCGTCCGAAATATACCCCGTCCGCCTGTCCTCCATCGCGGGGAAGAAGAGCAAAAATGGCAGCAGAAAACGGGCCTTCCCCTCCGTCATGAAAAGAAGACCCGCATACAGGGCGCACGAAATCACGAGCAGAAGGAATCCTCTCCCGCCCTGCCAGACATTCTCCCACAATAACCGGTCTTCCACTCCGCTTCTCATGGGAACCTCTTACGACTGCTGCGTACTTGTGCTCGTCGTTCCGTAAGACGAGTACGTCACAGAATTGAAAACAGCCGTCACTTCACCTTTGGAACCCATCGTGTACGTCACACTCTTATCCGGCGGCTCCGGCATTTTCTTCAGATACCCATTCGCCCCTGTCGTATCCACCAGCTGCGAAAGCGCCGTCGGGTACTCGCCATTCTTCACGTAATACATCTCTGACGCCGTTCCGATCGCCGACAGATCCGCCTGAATACGAGCCGCCTTCGCATCATTTGTCATGCCAAGGATATCCGGCATAGCCACCGCCGACAAAATCCCCACAATCGCCACGACGATGATGAGCTCTAGGAGCATGAAACCTTTCCTTTTCCTTCCCAATCCACTGCCCTTGTAATTTTGGGGACGCGGACAAAAAGTTGGACCAATTGACA
>NZ_FR896356.1:0-10393 GCF_000435155.1 Dialister sp. CAG:357
CTGCAACAAAATGATTAACCATTTTGTTGCAGCCTCTTTTCATTTAGGCAGATTGATTTAAAGCAGCCCGTTGACTATAACACTGGGCCTGCCCTGTCTTATTTCTATGTCCGCATCCACCTTGAATATTTCACCGATTGTCTCATGTGTCATGATTTCAACAGGATTCCCATGATATTTGATAATACCATCTTCAAGCACGAGGATATCCTGGGAATAACGTATCGCCTGATTAATATCATGAAGAACCATCACTACGGTCAATTTCTCATCCTGATTCAGTTTTTCTATCAGCTCCAGCACTTCAAGCTGATGGCAGATATCCAGATACGTGGTAGGTTCATCCAGAATCAAAATTTCAGGTTCCTGTGCCAGAGCCATGGCAATCCAGACTCTCTGTCTTTCACCGCCGGAAAGATTGGCCGCAATACGATTTTTCAAATGTATCGTATTTGTTTTTTCCATAGCAAGTTCAATGATTTCCCGATCGTGCTCGGAAACACCTGTCCACCAGTGCTGATATGGATACCTGCCGCATGCTACCAATTCCTCAGTCGTCATATCCCGTGGGATTTCATGAACCTGAGGCAGGAAAGCAACTTTCTGTGCCATCTCGGAGGCGGAAAAGCTGGACAATGTACGCCCTTCAATTTCAATGGATCCGTTTTCCGGCTTTAAATTTCCGGTTAAGACTTTCAGCAGTGTTGATTTCCCGCAGCCGTTTCTCCCCAAAAAGGTAACAATGCTCCCCTTTTTGATTTCTCCGCTCGCTCCTTTAAGCACATGATGATTTCCAAATGAAACATGTACATCGGATATTTTAATAGCAATATCATCACTCATCATGAACTCCTCCTAAGCAGGTACAGGAAAAACGGAGCTCCTAAAAATGCCATAATAATGCCGGCAGGTATTTCTATTGGAGAAAAAGCAACACGGCCCAGAGTATCGCAGAATACAAGGACGCCCGCTCCCAAAATAGCTGATCCGGGAATGACATACTTGTAATCCGTTCCGATAATCAATCTGACAATATGCGGGACCACGAGTCCTACAAACCCGATCAATCCAGCAACGCTGACGGCCCCTGCCGCTAAAAGAGCTGCCACTGCGGTCATGGAAAATCGTACACGCTCGACAGGCACACCAAGCCCTCTTGCCGTTTCATCACCAAGGCTCAGGATTGTAAGCGCTTTGCATCCGGCCAGGGCAAGAACAAGCCCCAGTATCGTGTATGGGAAAAGCGTCTCTACCTGCGGCCAGCTTCTTGCAGATAAACCACCGACCATCCAAAGGAGAGCCCCCTGCACTTTATCAGAATAGAACACCAGCAGGGCAGATATTCCGCTTCCCAGAAAGGCGCTGACTGCAACCCCTGCCAGTATGATTCGTGTCGGCCGTATCCCATTTTTCCAGGCCAGCGCATAAACAGCTGCCGCAGAAAGCATAGCCCCCACAAAAGCGACGGGAGTCAGAAGGATAGACGCTTCCGGCATAAATATGAGCATGATAACGCCTGCCAATCCGGCACCGCTTGAAACACCGACGATTCCAGGATCTGCAAGAGGATTCTTCATGACTGCCTGAAGTATAGCCCCTGAGACAGCCAGGTTGGCCCCGACAAGGGCTCCTACGATATTTCTGGGGAACCGGATATTCCAGATTACCATTTCATCAGTAGTCTGGACATTTCCCAAGAGTGTATGCACGATAGTTGAGAAAGAAATATCTACAGAGCCCAGGGTAAGGCTTGCTACCATCGCAAATATAGTAAACCCGGTGAAAAAAAGAATAATAATTATTTTGAGACTTTTGCTTTTTATCGTCTCATCCGTTTCCATCTCGTTCAAATAATTTTCCTCCTAGTAAAGCCAGCGGCCTTTGAGACAAAAGTTAGGCAAATCATTATTGAACCACATGATTCAGAGCACCAGAAACAGCTATAGAAAGAAGCACTGATCTCCAATGCGCATCAGTGCTTCTCAAGAGTTATTTCTTTTTGCCTTCTATATAAAGCATGTTATCGCGTTTTACCAGATTGTACATAAGTGCATTGACGCAGGATGCCACGATGGAACTTCCGCCTTTCGTGCCTCTTACTGTGATATAAGGGCACGGAGCTTTCCTGATCAGCTGTTCCTTGGAGTCAGCAGCTCCTACAAAGCCAACCGGGATGCCGATAATCAGCGCCGGCTTAATTCCATCTTCCAGTGTCATGCGGATAGCTTCATAAAGGGCCGTCGGAGCATTGCCTACAGCAATAATAGCGCCATTCAGATCAGTTCCGAAAGAATTCATTGCGGCCATGGAGCGGGCAATATTCTTTTCTTTTGCGATTTTAGCAATTTCCGGATCGGAAACACGGCAGAATACTTCACTTCCCAGAACTTTCAGTGCATTCTTGTTGATGCCGGCTTTAACCATATTAACATCGCAATAGATATTGCAGCCTTTAGCTAATGCTTTGATGCCCTCTTCTACAGCATTCTCGCTCGTACGAATAAGATGACCGTAGTCTACATCTCCGGACGCATGAATCATCCGTGAATAAACGGTAACTTCTTCATCAGTTAAATCAATATCAGAAATAAATGGATCAATCAAATCCATGCTCTTTTCTTCAATTGCTCTTGGGTTCTTTATAAAGTCCATAGTGATCCTCCATATAACTCAATACATCCTGCGTATTGTTAAAAACAGGCACTCCGGTAAGTACAGACTTCGGTTTTTCGATAACTATAACAGCAATGCCTGCGCTCATAGCAGCCTCAAGCTTTTTATCGCTGCCTCCCACTAATCCGCTGTTCTTTGTAATCAGAACATCAGCTTTGTAATCATGAATCATTGCCATGTTCATCTCATAGGAGAACGGTCCCTGCACTGCCAGTATATTCTTAGCTTTCATGCCGAGTTCTTCACACATTTTGACTACACCGGAAGTGGGAAGTACTCTCGCCCATATTTCTTTGCCTTCGAGGGCTTTGGAATTGACAAATGTGCTGAGTGTCTTGGATCCCGTCGTAAGGAGGATGCTGTTTCCCAAACGTCCTGCCAGTTCGGCCGCCTCATTTTCGTCTTTTACTACGTAAAGTTTATCGTAATCCGGCAGAGGAATTTCAGGTCTTTCGTAACGGATATACTGGATACCGGTTTCCCTGCATGCACTGAAAGCCGTCTCAGAGACAATTGCGGCATAAGGATGGCTGGCGTCTATAATCAATTCGATATCCTTATCATGAATAATACGGACCATATCAGGCTTCGTGAAACGCCCGACCTCTATATCAATTCCGGTATGTTCGGCCAAAACTTTGCCATACTGGCTTACGACCGTCATAAGGATCCCCTTTCGTTCATCCGGGTTCTTCAAATTTTCCCGATCAGCAAGTTCGGCGCCAAGTTCTCGTCCGTCCTGAGTTCCGGAAATAATCCAAATCAAAGCTTGTACCCCCTTGGAGTAATCATTTTGCCATCAGCTACATAGGTATTGCTGTTTCCGATGATAACCGTGGACTGCATGTCGACATCTTCATCAGGAAGTTTTTCAAGATCCGTGATCGTCCAGTTCATTCCCGGACGTCCGGCCTTGCGGACGATGCCTACCGGAGTTTCAGGCTTGCGATATTTCATGACAATATCTCTGATCTCATTCAGGTATGTAGCACGGCCGCGGCTCTTAGGATTGTAAATGGCAATAACAAAATCACCCTGAGCTGCAAAATCAGCTCTCTTTTTGATCTGATTCCACGGAGTCATAAGATCGGAAAGGCTGATAACTGCATAGTCATGCATGAGAGGTGCTCCCAAAGCAGCTGCAGAGGTATTCGCAGCGGTAAGGCCAGGAATGACAATGCATTCCGGTCTCTTCTGTGCATCAACTTTCTGGATGAGTTCCAGAACCAGTCCGGCCATGCCATAAACACCCGGATCCCCGGAAGAAACAACTGCGACCTTATTGCCTTCGACGGCCAGATCGACAGCCTTCTGGCAGCGGTCCACTTCCTGGCGCATGCCATTGCCGACTACTTCCTTATCACCGATAAGATCTTTTATGAGAGCAATATAAGTATTGTATCCGACAATGATATCAGACTGTTCAAGAGCGTCGACAGCTCTTGGTGTCAATTCTTCCTTATGTCCTGGTCCTATTCCGATAACGTAGATAACCCCATGGCTGCTGCCACTGTTACCCCCACATACTTTGTTTTCGGAAGAATTGTTCGGCCCTTTGCTGATTCCATTAGTGCTGCTGATTGACATACGTTTCCAACTCCTATTGTTTTTTCTACGAATGATGACTTTTCCAACTGATACTCATCCGTGATTATTTTTAATTCTTCAGGCCTATAAAAATGTATAGGCAAATTCATGTGCCTGGCAAAATCAAGCAGTCCCTTTTCATCCGCCTTCAAATCTACACTGGCAAGAGAAACTACCTGATATTCACAAGCCCCTATTTTCTTCAGGCAATCCTGAAAAGCATCATATATATTCTTCTCGGGAGTGCCGCGTTTACATCCTATCCCGATATACAGGTTTTTAGGGCGCAAATAAACGTGAGGCTTGGATATATTGAAACTTTTCTCGGATATAACTGCACAGCCTGCATAATCTGCTTTTGAGAGAAGATTTATATCTAAACACTCTATACCGAGCTTATCCAGTTTGTTCCTTATGATATCTGCATCCGGTATTTCTGAATCGAGGAACCAGGCAAATACTTTGCCTTCAGCAATTAAACTGTTTACCGGCTTCAAAGCCTGCAATGGCTCGACTCTCATCATCAATTCGCGGGAAATATCATCCGGAGCCTTATGGTCATGAACATCCGTTGCTGTAGTTATGACCGCTTCGGCACCAGTTGCTGCAGCTACTTCTCTTGCCCACGCATTGGCTCCGCCTAAATGTCCTGACAATAGCGAGATACAGTGAATTCCGCACTCATCCATAACCAGAACCGCAGGGTCGCTGGCCTTGCTGACTACATGAGACGCTATGGCTCTCACTGCAATTCCAGATGCCATGATGAAAATGATCCCGTCATAAAGCGCGAATATTTCGGTAATAAGATCCATCGTTCTCTTGAAATAAACGGCTACCTGACCACTTTCCGATCCCGCTCTTTCATACAGGGTTCCATCACCCGAAATGCCCGCTTTGACTTTTGCGCCTAACCGGGCACCGGTTTTCGAAACAGAAACAATGGCATATTTCATTAGTCTTCAGTCCCTTTACGGAACATCGTGGTAAATTTGCTGTCATACAACTTAGAAAGTTCATAGTCTGTGTCAAGAACTTTGCCAACGACGATCATGGCCTGTCTGACAACCCCTGCTTTATGAAGGATATCAGCAATCGTATCAATCGTACCGCGGAAAATTCTCTGGTCAGGCCAGCTGGCTCTGGATACGATAGCCACAGGTGTATCTCCCGGATAACCGCCTTCTTTAAGAGTGCTCATTACTTTATCGATCGCCTGAACAGAAAGGAAAATGCACATGGTTGCCTGATGCGCAGCCAAAGAAGCTAATTTTTCCTTTGGAGGCACTGGTGTTCTTCCTTCCATACGGGTAATAATAACAGTCTGCGATATGGAAGGCAGTGTGTATTCCTGCTTCAAAGCAGCTGCAGTTGCAAGGAAAGAGCTGACTCCAGGAATGACTTCAAACTGTTCTTCGTTGATGCCGGCAGCACGGAGACCATCCATCTGTTCCTGAATCGCACCATAGATAGCCGGATCGCCTGTATGAACACGAGCGACTTCAAGCCCCTTATTTAAAGCTTCCAATTCAACTTTCAACACTTCGTCCAGATTCATTTCTGCACTGTTATAAACAACAGCATCATTTTTCCTGCAGTTCAATACTTCCGGATTAACCAGAGAACCAGCATAGATGATTACATCTGCTTCAGAAATGATTCTTTTTCCCTTGACCGTGATTAATTCCGGGTCTCCCGGACCGGCGCCGATAAAGTAAAGTTTCCCTAACATAAATCCTCCTCAAATTTTAGTTGCTGTAAATATAAAAACTGGACTCTGCGGATCGAAAAGATGATATCTCCCCAGCTTGCGGAGACGATTGATCTGCATCTGGAATCCCTCAAACTTGAAAGGGCGGTCTTTGAATTCTCTGACAACTTCACCCGTAGTCTCAGCTGTGACTGCGGTCAGTACGATTCTTCCGCCTTTTTTCAAGAGATTTTCCGCATTATCCAATATTTTATGCATATTGCCGCTGGTGCCGCCTATGATAATTACATCGAGAGGTGGAAGTCCATCCATTGCATCAGGTGCGCTGCCTTCGATTGCAATGATATTTTGGTAGCCAAACTTTTCTGCATTCTGCTTAATTAACTGAATGCCCTCAGGATTCTTTTCAATCGCAAAGACCTTGCCGGACTTTGCACATAAAGCTGCTTCTATGGTCAATGAGCCGGTTCCTGCACCAATATCAGCAACGATATCGTTATCCTGGATTGCAGCTTTAACCATGACCATAGCCCTGATTTCAGCTTTTGTCATGGGCACCTTCCCACGTATAAATTCTGAATCTTCAATTCCGAATGCTGCCATTATCCCACCACCATTACCGATTCTTCAAATCCATCCAGCTTTGCAATTTCAGACAAAGTTGACGTAACAATGTGCTGATTCTCGTAAGATAGATGTTCGCAGGCAGAAGCCGGTGTCTCGCCGGGCCAGCCCTTGCCCATAAGATATTCCGCTATAAAAGCAGGATTATGTACACCGTCCGTTAAAAAGGATAATTTCCTGCCTTCAGAAAACATAAGCTTGTCATCATCCGGAACACGGCCGTGAAAACTCAGCCATTCAGATCCCTGCCATGGCTGTGCCAAAGCGCAGTATGCGGCCTGCACAGAAGATATTCCGGGAATAACAGTCAAAGGACACTCCGGAAACTGTTTCTTCAGCCAGGGAAGAAGACTATAGTATCCCGGATCACCACTGACCATGACAACTACATCATCTTTACTGAGAGCCTCTTTAATCCACTGTGCAAGAGGTGCGAGTTTACCCGTAACGGCATAAGTCTCTTGATTTTCAGATGCATAATCAGAAAGCGCCCTGTGACCTCCGACGAGGTAATGAGCACGTTTTATTGCAGTCAGAGCTTTGGGAAGAATAAAATCCTTTCCTCCCGGCCCTATGCCTGCAACAATTAATGTATGTTCCATCCCTCTTCCTCCAATATATCCTTAGCATGTGAGCTGACTGCCTGAATGGTTCCATCCATCCCGGCAAATATGACACCCACTCTTGATTTTCCAAAAATATAGCGTTCGGATCTTACCTGGGCTCTTTCTGCCATCTGTGAATAAATCATATCAAGATGTTCTCTGTGAATAATAATTGCTGCACCATCTGTCGTATTGCAATCTAAAATTTCACGTACGACTTCTTTTGATGCCCCATTTGCAGCTGCATATGCCGCCATTGTCTCCATTCTGCCATCGCTGTTTCGATTATACGTATGGAAACTGCCTGATGCGACCTTGACCAATTTTCCCATATGACCCACAAGGATCATCTTTTCAAAGCCGCGTGCAATGCACTGCTCCATCATAAACCCAATGAAATTGCTGGTTTCAATAATGGCTCCTTCCGGAATTCCCATTATTTTAGCAGCGTTTTCACCGATGCGTCCGGGGCAGAGCACAGCCGTCCTGTATCCGTCTGCCCAGACAACCGGCACCTGCGGTGCCAAAGATCTCTTATATGCATCCTCACTCATCGGTTTTACAATTCCTGTCGTCCCCAGTACAGAGATGCCGCCTTTAATCCCGATTGCCGGGTTTAAAGTCTGTTTCGCCAGCTCTTCCCCTTCAGGAATAGATATCGTAACGATGCATCCCTTGTCTTTTCCGATGAGTTCTTCAAAAACATAGCGGAGCATGATCTGCGGGCCCGGATTGATTGCAGGCTTTCCTATCTTGACCTGCAGTCCGGGTCTGGTTACGATACCGACTCCCTTTCCTGCTTTCAGTTCCATACCCTTGGTGTCAGTCAGTTCGACAGTGACAACAATGGGAGTGCCATTCGTGCAGTCCAAATCATCTCCGGCATCCTTAATGCAGGTAGCCGTGCCGACAGTACCCTCTGCAGATGCAGATTCGACCGGAATAACAATTTCTTTCCTTTGCGGGGATAATACTGATACTTGCTTCGGAAATTCTCCTCTGATGGCAAGAATCGCGGCCTTCATTGCGCCAGCAGCCGTAGCTCCTGTCGTATGGCCTTCCCTTAACGTTCTACCTATCATTTCCTCTGGCGTCATTATAACTCCCTCGATTATCTATAGTTTACAAACTGCAAATCAGCCGGAAGATCCAGCTTCTTCAAAAAGGCAATGCATGCCTGGAGATCATCTTTGTCTTTCCCTGTTACACGAACTTCATCACCGTTAATTTTAGCAGCGACTTTAATCTTGGAACCTTTGACCTCTTTGACAATTTCTTTTGCAAGCTCTGATGAGATTCCATTTTGGAGTTCAAGTACCTGACGTACGGTTCCCCCGGCAGCAGCTTCCTTCTTCTGCTCTTTTAAATTTTTCAGAGAAATGCCTCTCTTGACAAGCTTGCCGTTAATGATTTCCCTGACCAATCTCAGCTTGAAATCATCATCACCAATTAAAGTAATATGACCGTCATCTAAAGTGACAGAGCTTTTGCTCCCCTTGAAATCGTACCTCGTACCTATTTCCTTGGACGCCTGATTGACCGCATTAGCCACTTCCTGCATATCTGTGCGGCAAACAACATCGAATGAATAATCCTTTGCCATAGCAACCTCCTGTCTATATATTGTGAAAGTTTGTTACGCTTGTGAAGTTCACCTTATAATAAAGGAAAACCATACCTTTTCATTTTACCATATTCAACGTCATCGGGATTTATATTTTTAGCTAAATTCCAATTAATTTTGACATGCTTTATTTTTTCTATAGGATTCAAAGGAAAATAGAACTTTTAATTAAATTCTAAATCTTTTCTCATGCATTGGCAACTTTTAATATTTGCTATCATTTATATAAATTAACTTCTTTTTTCTATCAAAAAGCTAAAATATTCTGGTCCTAAGCATCAGCTGAACGATAAAAATAACGAATATCTTTCCGGATGTATTTTTCCAGTTCCAATTACAGTAATCCCCCAGACGCTGTAAGGAAGGTAGATTTAGGGCGCTCAACATTTCATATCTTTATTTAAATCCCATGGAAATCTATTGATTCTTTCAGTATAATAAAGAAGAATGATTACATGACTTTTCTGAAAGTCATGTACTGATAGAATTATTCTTGCATTATTTGAAATGGAGGAAACAAATATGCCGCTCGTTGGAACAACTGAAATGTTCAAAAAAGCGTATGAAGGACACTATGCAATAGGCGCTTTCAACGTCAACAACATGGAAATTATTCAGGGAATCATGGAAGCAGCCAAAGAGGAGAACTCACCAGTTATTCTTCAGGCTTCCGAAGGTGCACGCAACTATGCAGGCCAGGAATATATTGTAGGACTTGTAAAAATTGCTCTTCAGGATTATCCGGAAATCCCAACTGCTCTTCATCTCGACCATGGCTCTTCCTATGAAATCTGCAAAGCCTGCATTGATGGCGGATTCTCCTCCGTCATGTATGATGGTTCAAAACACCCATATGAAGAAAACGTTAGAATCACGAAACAGATTGTTGGATATGCTCACGATAAAGGTGTTGTGGTTGAAGCAGAATTAGGAAGACTGGCCGGAGTAGAAGACCTGGTCAGTGTAGATGCAAAAGATGCAATCTTCACTGATCCTGATCAGGCAGCAGAATTTGTTGAACTGACTGGCTGCGATTCCCTTGCTATCGCCATCGGCACAAGCCATGGCGCCTATAAATACAAAGGCGACCCCTATCTGGATTATGACCGCCTGGAAAAGGTTGGAAAACTTCTGCCGGATTATCCGATCGTTCTTCATGGTGCTTCCACCGTTATTCCGGAATTTGTTGAACAGTGCAATGCCTATGGCGGAAAAGTACTCGGTGCCAAGGGTGTTCCTGAAGATATGCTGAGAAAAGCTGCGACTATGGCTGTATGCAAAATTAATATCGACACAGACATTCGTCTTGCGATGACAAGTGCCATCAGAAAAGCTCTTGCTGAAGACCCGTCCAACTTTGACCCGCGCGGATACTTGAAACCAGCACGCGAAGCTGTCAAACAGATGGTCATGCATAAGATTGAAGCTGTCCTCGGTTCCGCAAATACGATTTAATCAAGGATTATAAAATAAAAAAGGCGGTATAGTTATCAATGTGATAATTATACCGCCTTTTTAATACTATAATGAAAAATCGGCTTATAGGACATTTCGTGTTGTTTTTATAGT
>NZ_FR896357.1:0-4522 GCF_000435155.1 Dialister sp. CAG:357
GGTTCAACATGGAAACCTCCCTCTGAATGTGAATTTGGATGGAAAGCAGTACTTTGACATGAAAAAGACCCTTGGAAAAGGGCAGCCATATGGAAAGAAATCCTGTCTTCTGACATTCAGATCTTTAGTGTTGGTAGTTAGTGAAACTATCTAAGTCATTATAGCATAAAGGACAGGAAAGCAAGCTGAATTTTACCTTAACCGGCGCATGTTTCAGCCTGCTTGACCGGGCATGATTCTACGCAGTATTTTATGGAAATATTTCGCAAGTGAATAGGTTTGCCTGTGTAATTAAAAATGCTGAGAACCATTGATTTCTTCGACAATTTCCGTGCTTTAACGGTTAAAATTTGATATACTTAAAGTAATGGAAAATAATGGCATGAAGCTTGAACGAGCTCTTTTTTCAAAGCTTTGCCAAGGGAAAAATGGAGGGAATCTATATGCCGAGACGGTTAAAGATTGCCTATACCGAGAGGGCATTTGAAATATTCGGAACAGTTAATGGAAGGGATTCCATTAAGGCGGCACAAACTGATTTTACAGATACGTCGGCACTCATCATTACAGATTTGGATTCGGAATTTGCCGAAAATGAAAAGATCCGTGCTTTTGGTGTTCCTGTATTTCTGATTTTGACAGGCGAGAGCAATGTTGAGAAACTCATAGAGTGTGCTTCAGGAATCATCGACCTCCAGCATGGAGAGCATGGTTTCTATGAACGCCAGATTGTAAATGCAGCTGAAAAATATGAAGAAGAGATTCTTCCACCATTTTTCGGGAGTCTGCTGAAGTACGTAGAACGCGGAAATTCTGAATTTGACTGCCCTGGACATCAGGGCGGAGCTTATTTCAGAAAACATCCGGGCGGTAAAATCTTCTATGATTTTTATGGAGAAAACACATTCCGCGCTGATCTTTGCAATGCAGACGTCGCTATGGGAGATCTTCTTATTCATGAGGGACCGGCACTCGCCGCCCAAAAACATGCAGCGAAGGTCTTCCATGCGGATAAAGCGTATTTTGTGCTGAACGGGACATCCGGAGCGAACAAGGTTGTTTTAAATGCGCTTTTAGCACCAGGAGATCTGGTTCTTTATGAAAGAAACAACCATAAATCGATAGGCTATGGCGCACTGATACAGGCGGGAGCTATTCCGATTTATCTGGAAACAGCAAGGAATCCGTTCGGCCTTATTGGCGGTGTGCTGGATCATTGCTTCAATGAAGAGTATATACGCATGCTGATTGCGGAAAGAGACCCCAAGCGTGCCATGATGGACAGGCCGCTCAGGGCAGCCGTTATCCAGCTTGGCAATTATGACGGCTGCATATATAATGCCCGTCAGGTCGTGGATAAAATCGGGCATCTTTGTGATTATATCTTCTTTGATTCGGCCTGGGTCGGATACGAGCAGTTTATTCCCATGATGAAAGACTGCAGTCCTCTTCTCCTGAATCTGGGACCTGAAGATCCGGGAATTATTGTCGTGCAGTCTGTTCATAAACAGCAGGCTGGATTCTCGCAGGCCTCGCAGATACTGAAGAAAGATTCTCATATCAAAGGCCAGAAGCGCTACCTGCCGCATAAGATCCTGAATAACTCTTTCATGGTCAATTCTTCGACTTCACCGAATTACCAGATCTTTGCATCACTTGATATGAATGCAAAGATGCAGGAAGGGGAGAGCGGAAAGCTGCTTTGGCATGAATGTATAGTCAACGCCATTGAAGCAAGAAAATCTGTCATCCGTCATTGTAAATATCTTCGCCCGATTGTGCCTCCTGTTGTTCATGGCAGCAAGTGGGAAGATGGCGACACGGAGGATATGGCCAATGATATTTCCTACTTTGCCTTTGAGCCGGGAGGAAAGTGGCATTCTTTCCAGGGATATACGAAGAGTCAGTATTTCATTGATCCTATGAAACTGCAGCTGATGACTCCGGGAATCAATATGGAAAACGGGGAGTATGAAGATTTTGGTATTCCCGGGATCATATTGGCAGATTATCTTAGGGATAACGATGTCATCCCGGAGAAATGCGATTTGAATGATATCCTTTTCCTGATGACGCCGGCAGAAACACCGACAAAGCTTAAAGACCTGATTGCAAAGCTCGTTCGTTTTGAAAAGCATATCGACCAGGATTCCCCCATGGAAAAAGTCATTCCATCTATATATAGAAAGTATGAAGAGAAATACAGAGGATACACGATCCGGAGACTTTGCCAGGAAATGCATGATTTCTATAAAGACAGAAAGATCAACATCCTGCAGAAGAGAATGTTCCAGAAAGCCTATTTTCCTGAATATTTCATGAGCCCTCAGCAGGCAAACTGGGCACTGGTCAAAGGGCAGGGAGAATTGATTCCTCTTCGTGAAGTGGAAGGACGTGTAGTCCTTCAGGCGGCTGTTCCGTATCCGCCTGGAGTTACATGCGTTCAGGCAGGTGAACGATGGACAAGAACTGCGCTGGATTATTTCCTCGATTTTGCGGAAGTTGCGAATGTCTTTCCCGGATTTGAACCGGAACTGCAGGGCGTTTACAGGGAAAAAGATCCTGATGGAAAGATAACACCCTATGCCTATGTCCTGGCAAGGGAATACGAAAAACTATATAAATAACATCAGCAGGGCGGCATCATCATTCAGGTGATGCCGTCTTTTTAGTTTGTCAGGATCCTGAAATCAATCCGAAGAATCAATCGGACAAAAAAGAAGCACCGCCCTATCGAGAGGGCGATGCTTTATAAAGGATGGAGATGATGGTAATTGATTAGTTGAAGTTACTATTGCTTACTGTTTTGCTGCTTCTGCAGCGGCTTCTTCAATGGCCTTGTTGTCGGCTTCGGCTTTATCAAGATCGAATTTATCGGAAACCAGACCATAAAGTGTCCAGCCGAAGAAGGTAACGATAGCGCCGTATGTCATTGCTTCGAACCCGGAAGCATAGCAGGCATACAAGCTGTAAATGGAGGCAACGAATGCAATGAATTTAGTCGTTTTCAGTTCAGAGCCCAAGTGGTTGACTGCTTTCATGATGACGACAATAGCTGCCATACAGAGCAGGTACGGAACGATATTCGTAATGACGGCCAGATTGACGAGTGTTTCAAACTGATCATTCAGTGTCGGGCTGATGGTCATCAGCGAGAAGAGGGACTGAATAACGGTAATGGTTACCATGCCGATCAATGGAGTTTCAGTAGATGTGATTTTCTTCATGAATGCCGGGAAATATCCTACATCACTGCCTGCCTTGAATACGTTGGCAATGGTGAACTGCCAGCCAAGCAGGGAACCGAAGCAGGAGAGAACCATGAGGCCCATGATAATGCGGCCGACGGTCGGTCCGAACATGTGAGCAAATACAAGTCCGAATGGAGCAGAACTGCTGACAAGATCTTCAGAAGGAATAATGCCGAAGATGATGTTGGTGGAAACGATGTAGCAGGCTGCGGCAATCAGTGTTCCGCCGAGAACGGCCTTCGGTACGTTCGTTTCCGGATTATCAACGGCATCTGCATTGGCGCATGCAGATTCCATTCCGAGGAATGCCCACAGGGTCATGGTAATAGCATTGATAGCAGCGCTGCCAAAGCTCATGTCATGTACGTTCCAGTTAGCGATATACAAGGAAGGAGAGAACCAGAACCAGCCAATCAGTGCAAGACCGATACATGGAATGATGACGCCCCATACAGTAATGGAGGAAACGCGACCAGTGTATTTAGCGCCGCCAAAGTTCAGGACGGTAGCCAGCCAGAGTGTGAAGATGGTAGCGGCGCAGGTCATAATAGGATCGAGGGATTTATTCAGGAACCCGAGCGCATAACCTACGGCAGAAATAGCGATAGCAGTATTTGCAAAAATCAGTGAAACGCCGTAAGTATAGTTTGCCATAAAGTTGCCGGCTTTCCCGAAAGAGTATTCGGCATAACCGCCCATGCCGCCGCCTTTTTTAGCATACATGCCGCATTTTGCGAAAACGTATGCCAGACACATGGAACCTACTGCAGTTACGAGCCAGGAAACGATAGAGAGCGCGCCGACCTGTGCCAGCTTGGATGGCAGCATGATGATGCCGGAGCCCATCATATTGACCGCTGTTAAAATGGTCAGCTGGAATACGCTCATTTTATTTGAGCTGTTACTCATGATTACCTCCTTGATTGGGAGGGATCCGGGCTTCCGTTGTGGAAGCCCATTTCCACCCTTGCTGTATTATTTTTCAAATTCCTTTTTGAGGACATATCCGTAAGCGTGCTTCAGGCCGTCTTCGCCTTCCTGGACATAGACACCCTGGATTTCAGGAGCAAAGCCCGGGAGCTGGTTGATTCCTTCCACGAGGTCCAAGAAGTATTCAACAGCCGTCTTGGTCCATGCTTCACCGGCGTGTACGCAGATGACTCCTGGCGGATAGGGGAGAGCGCCTTCCAGGGCTGTTCTTCCTTCAGCCTCGGCAAGATCTACGAGTTCGCCATGACCTCTCATGAATTCATACTGTGCTTCCTGAGGAT
>NZ_FR896358.1:0-3148 GCF_000435155.1 Dialister sp. CAG:357
TCCCTTCCAAAGAGGAATTTCTTTAAAGAATCCGTTCCGTATTCCGAATACAGATCTTTCGTATCACGTTTGCATGCATTATTTAAAATCAATTGGAATAATGCAGGTATTAGAGAGAAGAGAGATCGGATCCTTGGGGGAATCATTGATACGGCCATGATGACTGCCGGAAGAATCCGTGAAGAGAATCCTTCTGGCTGGAGTGATGATGAAAAGTACAATGGGCTTCCACGTTTTCAGAAAATCTGGCTCGACAATGCATACGAAAGTGAAAGAGAAGGAGACGCGTGGGTAGAAGCTGTCAGCAAGGATTTCGCGCGCTGGATTATTCGTACATATGAAAAAATTGAACGAGACGAAAAGGTAACTCTCGGAGATGCAGAGACGGATTACTTCAGAAACACCATTTATGATCAGCTGCGTGAGGAGGTGAGACTGGGATTATGAGTACATATCTTGTGATTAGGAAAATGCAGATTCATAACGCAAATGCAATGAGCAGTACATATACGATCGGAGTTCCGGCTATGACAGCATGGCTGGGAGCTGTCCATGCTTTAGAAAGAAAAGTTCGCGGTCTGAATCAGAAAAAGAGAGAAGATACTGATTTTTCAGAGATCCATTTCACAGGTGTCGCAGTCAGCTTTCATAAAACAAGGCTGCATGTGTTTAAAGGAGCGTATGGGAATGCTGTTGTTAATACGGCGAATCCATTAATTAAAAAGGGAGCTGACTGGGAAAGGCCACCTACGATTGAGGAACCGCACATTGACCTTTCGGCTTCCATCTTAATCGAGATCGATGGACTGGATCCTGATGATAAAGATGCCATTCTTGAAAAAGTACAGAGCGAAATCTGGCGGATGAAAATCGCTGGCGGTGATATCAACAGGATACAAAGTATGAGCATACAGTATACCGATGTAGATGATCCAGCAACAATCCGCAGAGTAAGAGGTATGCTCATGCCAGGATATGTCATCATTGAAAGACGGGATATCCTTAAGCAGGAAATGGAAAATGGCACTAACGGTCTTGATGCGCTTCTTGATTATACGAAAGTCAATATGAGCGCAAGGAAAGATGAAAATGGGAAAATTACGGGATGGAATCTTTCGAGAAAAGGCACAGGCTGGATCATCCCGATCTCTGTAGGTTTTAAGGGATTGTCACCACTGGGAATCTGCAGAAATCAGCGTGATAAAGAAACGCAGCATCGGTTTGCTGAAAGTGTCGTAACACTCGGTGAATTCCGTATGCCGTATCATTTCGATTCAATTGACGATATGATGTGGCGGTATGCTTATGATGAAAATCAGGAATTATATCTTTGCAGAAATCAGAAAATTTAATTAGGGAGGAATGTAAAATGGCAAAAAAAGGTGAAGTACTCGCATTCGAAAAGAAACTGGTTGTATCTGACGGCTATATGTATGGAACGACATGGGAAGACAGAAGCGGCAAAGCTGTTCCAGTCAGACTTCAGGAAAAATCAGTTCGCGGCACAATTTCTAATCGTCTGAAAGGTGCTGTAAAAAATGATCCGGCTAAACTGAATGAAGAAATTCAGAAAGCAAACCTGCAGACTGTCGACAGCGCTTCTTTGACGATGGATGAAGATACATTGAAACTTGAATTCACTGTCAAAGTACTCTCTGGCGTTCAGTATCCTTCGGCGTGCAATGATCCAAAACATTATGAAAGCATCAAAAAAATGGGAGAAGATTTCATTGCAGAAAATGGATTCAAAGAACTGTCTCGCCGCTATGCGCTGAACCTTGCAAATGGCCGTTTCCTTTGGAGAAACCGTGTCGGCGCAGAAAAAATTGAAGTCCATGTTGTCGCGCTGAAAGAAGATGGCGTGGAAAAAGAATGGATCTTTGATGCATACGATTTCTCTCTGAAAGATTTCGGTGACACATCTGACGATGTAGAAGAACTTGCAGGTCTCATTGCTGAGGCACTTTGCGGAGAAAGAAACTATCTCCTCTTGAAAGTCACTGCATTTGCCTTCGAAGGACAGGGACAGGAAGTATACCCCAGCGAAGAAATGATCCTGAACAAAGATAAAGTGGAAGGCAGAGAAAAGAAGAGCAAAATCCTTTATCAGGTAAATGATATCGCAGCTATGCATTCACAGAAGCTTGGCAACGCTATCCGTGCTATCGATACCTGGTATCCGAGCTTTGATGAAGTAGAAACCGGACCAATTGCTGTTGAACCATACGGCGCCGTAACAAACATGGGCATGGCTTACAGAACACCGAAAGAAAAGAAAGACTTCTACACACTCTTTGATGATTACTCAAATGGCGTAGATCTTGATTCCGATGATGACAAAAACTATGTCATGGCAGTCCTGGTACGCGGCGGTGTCTTTGGCAAGAACGATGAAGAGTAATTTATTATGATGAAATACTATCAAGAAATTACATTGATTCCGGATGCTGAAATTCCGCCGGATTTCCTCTGGACAAAAGTCTATGCACAGATCCATTTGGCATTCGCCGACCGGGAAAATATAGATCATAAACAAATCTATGGAGTCTCATTTCCTGAATATGCTGATGAATCTATGGGAGAAAAGGCAAGAGTTTTTGCACCGGAAGAAGCAGATCTGAAAAAGCTGGATCTGAAAAAAGCACTGAGACGATTGAGTGATTACGTTCATATCACAAGCATTCGTGAAGTACCGGAGTCCAAAGTCAAAGGGTATGTAAAATTCGCAAGATACCAGCCGGACAGCTCCATTGCCAGAAAAGCCCGTAGATATGCAAAAAGGCATCCTGAAGTTACCGAGAAAGCAGCTTTCAAGATGCTGAAACAAAGAGAAGAAAAGTATGACCTTCCCTTCATTCAGTTAAAGAGCTTATCTACAGGGCAAACCTTCAATCTTTTCGTCAAAAAAGAAGAAAAGAAAGAAGAAGGCCAGGGCGGATTTACAACTTACGGGCTGAGCAAGGGTGCAGCAGTACCCGAATTTTGACCCAAATAAAAAAGGCTTCGGAAAAAGAGCGATAAAATCTAACTTTTTTCGAAGCCCCCTTTTAAAAGGGTTTTGCATCACGTAATTCCGGATGGTATGATAGAATCTAAGAAATCTCTATGCACATGCATAGATCACTGCCGCATAGGCAGCTTAGAAAAG
>NZ_FR896359.1:0-1715 GCF_000435155.1 Dialister sp. CAG:357
GTAAATAGTGCATGCTGAATAACTATTTATGATAGAATATATTAGATAACTACTGAGATTTAACATGTAATATTGTATAATATATGCATAGTTAATTTTAGCATCCCCAGATTTTCTTTGCACATAGGAGCTCTATTCATGTATAAACTCACTCCCCAGTACCAGCAAATTTCTATTTTTGACTTCAATCAGCCGGGTGGGCTCCAGCTTTCCTCCGACAACAGATGGGTTCAGCTGGCGGACTCTCTTGAGTGGAGCAAGTACGAAGAGCTCTATGCTGAGCAGTTCCCTTCTAAAACAGGACGTCCGGGAATTCCTTTTCGTATTGCCTTTGGCGCATATATTATCCAGAAGGCAACCGGAGCTTCTGACAGGAAATTATGTGAGCTCATTGCAGAAAACCCATATTATCAGTATTTCCTTGGGCTCCCATCTTTTCAGTCTGAATGCCCGTTCACCTACTCTGCTATGGTGTATTTTAGAAAGAGATTCACACCTGAGTTCCTTATGGAAGTCAATGAAATGATTCTGGCAGCGTCTGATGTAACGCCGGAACACAGGGAGGATAAGTTGGAGGTGCCCGATGGCACTGCTCTCCCCGACAATATGGGGACCTTGATTCTGGATGCGACCTGTTCTCCTTCGAATATCCGGTATCCTCAGGATTTCTCGCTTCTCAATGAAGCCAGGGAGCATCTGGAGGGGATGATTGACTATTTCAATGATACCTATCATCCCTGGGCTAAGCCAAGGACTTACCGGGAAATCGCCAGAAAGGACTATCTGAAGCTGGCAAAGTCCAAGAAAAGGTCTGCAAAAGCTGTCAGAATGCAGATTCGGCGGGAGTTATTCAATCTTGCCCGTGATATGCGCTATATCGAACAGTACCTTGCGGCAGGCTATGAGCTTCCGGACAAGTATCGGCAGTTGTACCAGACCATTCAGAAGCTGTATGAGCAGCAGAAGTACATGTATGACCACAAGACACATCGAATCGAGCATAGGATTGTCAGCCTGCGTCAGCCCCATCTGAGGCCCATTGTACGCGGCAAGGTCAAGGCACCGGTAGAATTTGGCGCCAAGTACGATGTGAGCATTGATGAAAAGGGACATGCCCGGATGGAAAAGCTGTCATTCGACCCTTACAATGAAGGCGGCATTCTGACTGATGCAGTGGAACGGTATAAAACCCGTACCGGCCATTATCCTACGAAGGTGCTGGTCGATCAGATTTATCGCACTCGCACAAACCGAGAGTTCTGCAAGCAGCGTGGAATTCGCATGTCCGGGCCTCGCTTAGGGCGTCCGCCAAAAGAGAAACAGAAGCCAACAAAGGAAGAATACCAGGACAATGTCGATAGAATCGAGGTTGAGCGCTTCTTCAGCTTAGATAAGCACTGCTATGGTGCCGGTCTTATCATGACTAAACTGCCGGAGACGACGTTGTCTTCTATCACCATGTCTGTTCTTGTGGGGAATCTGTTCAGAATCCCCACGGAGTCTCTTTTTTTGCTCTATTTTGTGGATTCAGGGGCAGAATCAGAGTCTCAGCACTATATGGAGTTAGCAGACTGAGGTTCCAAGGCATTCTCAAGGTCAAAAATGCCTTCTGAGGGGTGAATTTTCACATTTTGAGGGTGTTTTAGGTTATTTTTGCAAAGGGTGGTTTTTTAACAGCCACTAAATACACAAGTCCTTTTACACTGCTCGTGGCA
>NZ_FR896360.1:0-8166 GCF_000435155.1 Dialister sp. CAG:357
AATTTTTACCAACACGTTTTGTCCTATAACCCTATATATTTGTGTTATCTGAAAACCACAAAGGATGCTTCGCCTTCTTAGAAACTGCTGTTTTCGGCGCATGCGCGCCACTTTCTCCTACGAAGACAGCTCTGCGAAACAACAAAAGGAATCAGTTCTTATTTGCTTTAAACTTATATAACTCCGCTCGAGAAAAGAGAAAAACAGCGTTTCAGCGGATTTTGTCACAGTCCCTCTTTACGTGGGAACAATGGAAAGGAGGGGAGAAAGGGATAAACACTGTACAGAGTAATAATTGTGTTCATTTGCTCGCTATTGTTTACATCCATTTTACAAAGTAGACGGAAATTAGACGCATCTCCCTCTTTGGTTTTTACAACCGTTCGATAAACTAAAAACATCACAAAACCATTAAAAACAGCAAGTCATTTCAAGGAGGATAAAAATGGAACTTAAAAAATGGATGGCACTGGCAGTATCTTCAGCAGCAATCGTAGCAGTCGCAGGCTGCGGCGGCGGAAACTCCGCACCGGCTAAGAGCGGCGCTGCTTCTGGAGCAAAGGTTACCGGTCAGGTCACTGTTTCCGGTTCTTCTGCACTTCTTCCGCTCGCGAAGGATGCAGCAGCAAAGTTCAAGACAAAGAACCCTGAAGTTTCCCTGACACTGAATGCAGGCGGCTCCGGCACAGGCCTGAAACAGGTTGCTGAAGGATCCGTAAACATCGGCATGTCTGACGTACCGGCTGAAACAAAGCTCCCGAAGGAAAAAGCAAAAGACCTGGTTGACCACAAGGTCGCTGTCCTGACCGTAGCACCGGTTGTCAACAAGGATGTCGCTGAAACTGTTAAGTCCCTGACCAAACAGCAGCTGCAGGACGTATTCACCGCTAAGGTAACCAACTGGAAAGATGTTGGCGGCCCAGATGAACCGATCGTCCTCGTAACCCGTCCGACCACTTCCGGCACCAGAGCACTCTTCACTGAACTGGCTCTCGGCGGCAAGGAAGAAGCTTCCAACAAGTCCCTGGAAACCGACGACTCCGGCACACTGATGCAGAGCGTTGCTCAGACCAAGGGCGCTATCGGATACGTAGCACTGTCCTACCTCGTCAACAATAAAGACGTTGCAGCAATCGCTATCGATGGCGTAGCTCCGACACTGGAAAACACCTACAACGGCACCTATCCGGTATACGGCTATGAACACATGTACACCAAGGGCGAAGCTAAAGACGCAGTCAAAGCTTTCCTTGCCTACATCCAGTCTGACGAATACGGCCATGAAATCGAAAAACAGGGCTACGGCGTAGCTTCCAAGATGAAGAAATAATCCAAGCCCTGGAAACACCTTACTGAAGAGTCATAAAACCGTACAGAACACAGAAGAGCGGCTGCACAAATGTGCGGCTGCCCTTCCTGTTTATAAAGAAAAATTCATTTATGTAAATTATTAATATAATAAAGGAAAGTTAAAGACAAAAGGAGTTCTTATGGATCAAAATATGCGGCAGCAGCACATGTTCCGCAGAGAATATTTCGGAAAGAGCCTCGCGGTCCTCTGCGGTATGTTCCTCATCGTGCTGACGATTGCTATCGGTGCCTTCCTTCTGGCGAAAGGGATGCTTACCTTTACCCAGTTCCATCATTCTATCGGAGAATTCCTCTTCTCATCCGCATGGAAACCATCAGATACAGAAATGGGCGGCGGCCAGGTCGGCGCAGCTATCTACATCTGGGGTTCCATCCTGACCTGTACACTGGCACTTGTCATTTCCGTACCATTCAGTCTGGCAACTGCCGTATTCATGACACAGATCGCACCGAAGCTCGGAGAAAGAATCATCCGTCCGGCTGTTGAAATCTTCGTCGGTATTCCATCTGTCGTTTATGGCTGGGTCGGCCTTGTCGTACTCGTTCCTCTCCTCCAGAGAATATTCGACCTGCCGCACGGCCAGTCCGTACTGGCAGCCGGCATCGTGCTCTCCGTCATGATTTACCCGACAATTACCTCGGTTTCCGCCGATGCGATCCGAAGTGTCAATAACAAATATGTAGAAGGCGCTTACGGACTTGGTTCGACACGCTGGCAGATGATTTACAAAGTCCTTCTCCCGGCTGCCCTCCCAGGCATCCTGACCGCTATCGTCCTCGGCCTTGCAAGAGCCTTCGGCGAAGCACTTGCGGTTTCCATGGTTATCGGCAAGATGAGAGCATTCCCGGACAGCCTCCTGGCTCCGACAAACTCTCTTACAGCAGCCATTGCTTCTGATATGGGCGGCGCAATGGACGGCGGGGAATTCAATGCAGCTCTCTGGTCCATGGCACTCCTGCTCTTTATCATTTCCCTTTTATTCATCCTTGTGATCCACCTGATCGCAGCTAGAAAGGAGAGAATCGCATGACAACCTCAGCCGCAGAAATTAGAGATCCGGCTTCCGAACTGCGCAAGGCAAGCGGTTCGCTTAAAAGAGCGCATCTGGCAGATCAGCTGGCAACAGGCGTATTCTATGTCGTATCCGGCGCATTCGTTTTACTTCTGATTTTCTTTACACTCTATGTAGTCTGGGGCGGCATTCAGGCTTTCAGACCTGAAATCTTCTCCTTTGAGGCAACAGGCATCGGTAATCAGTTCTTCAACACCGTATACCTCGTCGTTCTTTCCCTTCTGATTTCCTGCCCGATCGGAATCATGGCAGGCGTTTACATGGCAGAATATGCTCCGCCAGGACGCGCAAGCAGCGCTTTCCGCATCGCAATCGAAACACTTTCTTCCCTTCCTTCGATCGTCGTCGGCCTGTTTGGTTATCTGGTATTCATCATCATGGCAGGATCCCAGTGGAATCTGTTCTCCGGCGCGCTCGCCGCATCGATTCTTTCCCTGCCGCTCATTACTGCAACGACATACGATGCTTTCGTAGCACTCCCGAAAGGTTATAAAGAAGGCAGCCTGGCACTCGGAGCTACACACTTCGAAACAATCTGGAAAGTCATGCTTCCGGCGACTGTCGGACCGATTGTAACAGGTATCATCCTGGCAGCCGGCAGAGGCTTCGGCGAAGCAGCAGCTCTTCTTTACACAGCCGGCATGAGTACCGACATCAGCTGGCAGGTATGGGATATCACCTCTCCTGTATGCCCGCTCAACCCGTTCCGCCCCGGTGAAACACTTTCACTTCAGGTATGGGCAGCCCGCACAGAAGGCGTGGGAGCTTCCGCATCCGATACCGCAGCTGCAGCATCAGCAGTATTAATGGTCATGGTTCTTGTATTCAGCATCGGCGCCCGTCTGGTAAGCCGCTATGTGTCTAAAAAGACAGAAGGAGAAAATTCATAATGACAACTAATGAATCCTTAGCGCTGCGCGCCAATCAGGCAGCAGCAGAGATCTCAGTTTACAACAATATCAGTTTTTCCTGCAGCCATGTAGATCTCTACTACGGCGCTTTCCAGGCACTGAAGGACGTCAACCTGCGCATTGAAAAGAATCAGATTACCGCTCTCATCGGACCATCCGGCTGCGGCAAATCCACATTCCTGCGCACGCTGAACCGCATGAACGACCTCGTTCCGGGCTGCCGCGTAGAAGGGGATATCCTTCTCTCCGGCGTCAATGCATACACCGAAATCGATCCGATCGTTCTCCGTCGTCATGTAGGCATGGTATTCCAGCAGCCGAACCCGTTCCCGAAGAGCATTTATGACAACGTTGCTTACGGTCCGAGACTCAAAGGCATCACCAAGAAATCTGATCTTGATGAAGTCGTTGAAAAGAGCCTTCGCCAGGCAGCAATCTGGGACGAACTGAAAGACCGTCTCCATAAATCCGCACTCGGACTTTCCGGCGGCCAGCAGCAGCGTCTCTGCATCGCAAGAGCTCTTGCCGTTGAACCTGATGTCCTCCTGATGGACGAAGCAACATCCGCACTTGACCCGATTTCCACAGCTCACATTGAAGAACTGGCCGTCAAGCTGAAGGAAGAATACACGGTCATCATGGTTACACATAACATGCAGCAGGCACAGCGTATCGCCGACAAGACAGCTTTCTTCTACTTAGGGGAAATGGTTGAATATGGCAATACCGAGAAAATTTTTGAACATCCGGAAATGGAAAGAACACAGCGCTATATTTCCGGCAATTTCGGCTGATACTATGGTAGAATATAAGTAATGACGAACTGGCGGGTTCTATGACTTCGATCGGAAGGCATGGACCGCCGGCTTTCAGTATCTGTTATTTTACGAGGAGACGATTATGCCGTTAATTTACTGCGTAGAAGATGATGAAAGTATCAGGGAACTTGTCAGTTATGCCATGAGAGGGCAGGGATATAAAGTAGAGGGATTCGGCGATTCGGGCGAATTTTATGAAGCCGTCCAGAAGGACGTGCCCGATCTCATTCTGCTTGACATCATGCTCCCCGGAGAGGACGGACTTTCCATTCTGAAGAAAATCCGCAGCGCAGGCCCGCTGCAGAATGTTCCCGTCATCATGATGACAGCAAAAACTACTGAATTTGATATCGTGCAGGGACTCGATCTCGGCGCCGATGATTATGTAACAAAACCTTTTGGTATTATGGAACTCCTTTCCAGAATACGCTCTGTACTTAGAAGAACGAAAAAAGCGCTGGAAGCAGGGAGAAAACTTCTTACATACAGCAAGATTTCCGTCGATCAGGAGCAGCATATCGTAACTGTTGATGGAAAAGAAGTACAGCTCACATTAAAAGAATTTGACTTATTGTGCTATTTGATATTAAATAAAGGCATCGTTTTATCCCGCGACCAGATCATGCAGGCCGTTTGGGATTCACCCTTCGAGATGGAAAGCAGAACCATTGATATGCATATCATGAGTCTGCGCCAGAAACTCGGGAGCGAAGGCTCTGCCATCCGCACAGTAAGAGGTGTTGGCTACCGTCTGGGGGATCGAAAATCATAAGAAACCAGGAGAGATAAATGAGAGCAAGAGTATATAGGAGTCTCCTATCAATGGGGATTATTTCGGTACTGCTGACGTTCCTGCTGTCTGCCATTCTTTATTATCAGGGCATGCAGGACCAGTTCAGCCATGAAGTCGGTCATTTGACGGAAACAATGGCACAGGCATTATCGAAATCAGATGAAGCACGAAGTGAAGAGTACCTGGACCGCATGTTCAAGGAAAATCACGAGAAAATGCACATCGTATGGATGAACACAGATGGAACCGTTCTGTATGACAGCAAGCCTGATCCGGGAGGGGATTATCTGACGAATACTGTCGTTCAGGAAGCACTCGATAAAGGCAGCGCTTACGAAGTCCATAAGGAAGGCAACGATACGCCGAAGAACTATTATGCGACAATGGCTCCTGATGACACGATACTTCGTATATCCGTAGAAAGAGCGATTCCTTACAGGGGATTCTCCTCCTATTTACCTGAAATCATCGTATTCCTCCTTGTTTTCATGGTTGGATGCCTCGCGGCTGCCGAGAAGGAGACAGAAAAAATTCTCAGGCCGTTTCATCTTTTGGGAGATCTGGTCCAGCAGATCATGGAAGGCAGGCCCGCTCATAAGCTGCCTGACGATTACAAGGAACTCCAGCCTTTGATTGCAAAGGTGGAAGAACAGCACAACGATATAGAGAACTATCTGGAAGATATCGAGGAAGAAAGAAATACGATCCGCACTGTCGTCGATACGATTGCGGACGGCATTATCCTTTTGAATGAAGACAAGGAAATTGTCGATTACAACAAGACCGTCGAAGAACTCTTCGGACTGAAAGAAGACAAACGCTACAGAAGAATCGCAAGCCTTTATCATGACGAAGACTGGCTGCGCGCCATCGGCCGCGCATACCACGCTGAAGGACGCCAGGAATATACCATGACGCTTTTCGGCCGTCCTTACCGTATGGTCATGAATCATATCGAGCTGAATGATGACGAGGAGAAGGGCCTCCTGATCGTTCTGCGCGACCTGACAGCTGCATACACCGCAGAGAAGATGCGCCGCGAATTCTCTGCAAACGTTTCGCATGAACTGAAGACGCCACTGACATCCATCAGCGGCTTTGCTGAAATGATTGCAAACGGCATGTACCAGAAACCGGAAGACGTGCGTCTTTTCGGCAGCCGTATCATGAATGAGTCCCAGCGCATGCTGACGCTCATTGATACAATCATGCACCTTTCCAAGGTGGAAGAAACAGAAACAACGATTACATGGAAAACGGTATCCGTGGACAGCCTTGTCCGCTATGCCGCTGATCTCATCAAGCCGCAGGCAGATGCCAAAGGCGTGACGATCGACATTGATGCGCAGCCTCTCTATACCTATGGCAATCCTGCGCTTCTTTCCGAGCTCATCATGAACCTTCTGGACAACAGCGTAAAATACAACCACCAGGGCGGCCATATTTCCGTGCGCCTTGCACCGGAAGGCGAGGACAAGCTTACTATTTCCGTATCGGATAACGGCATAGGCATTCCGAAGGAAAAGCAGGGAAGAGTTTTCGAAAGATTCTACCGCGCCGACGAAAGCCGCACCAAGGCAACGGGTGGAAGCGGCCTGGGTCTTGCCATCTGCAAGCATATTGTCGAAAAACATAAGGGTACTTTGAACATCAGCAGTGTAGAAGGAGAAGGAACCACGGTTACCGCTATCCTCCCGCGCCTTTCTGATGCCGATGTGAACAAGGAAAACGCAGAAGCCCTTACTGCCAAGAAGGAAGCAGCCGACGCTGAGTCCGGGCGTCTGGCGGCACTGGAAGCAGAAGAAGATAAGGCAAGAGAAGAAGCAGCCAAGAAAGAAGAGTCAGAAAAGGCAGAGGCTCAAAAGAAAGACGAAGAAGCCAAATTCCACCATAAGGGAAAGAAGCTTAAAAAGAACAAGAAGTCAAAGAAGAAAAACTCTGACCATACAAAGGATGCACCGTCTAAAGAAGACGACGAATCCAAGAAAAAGAAATAAGACACTAAAAAACCATGGAGATCAAATGACCTTCATGGTTTTTTAATGCCTGAAAGA
The DNA here is from genome assembly GCF_000435155.1 of Dialister sp. CAG:357. Classification (NCBI taxonomy): domain Bacteria; kingdom Bacillati; phylum Bacillota; class Negativicutes; order Veillonellales; family Veillonellaceae; genus Dialister; species Dialister sp. CAG:357. Next base: position 7,021 of record NZ_FR896360.1, read on the forward strand.
GGCTTATCAGAAATCAGGCATTCTTTGCTGCGTTGAACAGTCCTGTCTTCTTGTCGTATGCAAGAGTGTAGGTGGATTCACCATTTGCGTTCTTGCCGTGGAAGAGGATTGCTTTCTTTGATACTTCGAAAGAACCGGTTCCGTAAGTCTCCGGAAGAGAAGAAGTGGAAAAGGCAGTCTTGAAAGAGCCCTTGCTGTAAGCAACGATTGTCATGCCAAGGCCGTCTCCTGTATCAACCAGGTAGAAACGCTGCCCGTTGCCGTCATTGATAAGAGGCGTAACAGTGACTTTGGAATCCGTATAAGTCGCACCGTTCGTTCCAGTCTCGGTGACCGCCTTGACCGGAAGGGAAGAAAGCGTCAGTGAGTCGTCATAGCCTTCGGCTGAGAAAATCATGTCAGCCTTTCCGGAAGTTCCGCTTGTCAGGTTGATGTCCAGGCGCTGGGCTGAACTAAGAGAGGTGTGGAAAGCAGCTTCGCCTCCATTGACCGCCATGATGGAAGGCTCGCCCGTGATCCAGTTGGCAGAAGCGCCGGCCGTGAAGAGCATGGAGCAGATCGCTGCAGAGATCAGAATTTTTTTCATGAAACCAACTCCTTTCACAATGTCTTATCTCTATTATAGTTGAAAAAGAAGAAAAAAGAATGTCAAAATCAGTTCAAGGTGTAAAAACAAGGCCGGAAAGGCTGCTTTAGGGGATAAAAGAGTGGGAAATCGCAAGTAAATAGCAAAAAGATAAAGAAAATAAAGACGGTCTTAAAAAGAAACCTGGCTGATCATAAAGGCAGAAAAAGAATAATGGAGAGTAAATATAATTCACAACAGAAGAGGAATCAAATCATTTGTCATGCTTTAAAATATCTGTTAATGCAAATAGCATACTATTTATTAAGTTATAGTTATAATGGTATAGCAATAAAAGGGCAGCAGTAAATAAAATGACAAGAGGAGGCTAAAATGGTGTTTGACAGATAAATAGGCCGTTGCTATAATAATATAAGCTTAAGTCCGAGAGACAAAACAAGCAAAACTTGTGAGCTGATCGGATTCTGGCGAGATGTCATCGAAGCGAAAAACGCTTGTCAAAACCTTGAAAGAAATTTCAAAAAGACGTTTGACAAAAACGAAGACGCGTGATATGATAA
>NZ_FR896361.1:0-35406 GCF_000435155.1 Dialister sp. CAG:357
CTTCTCCTTCGGAGCAAGGTCAACACCCTTAAACCTCGCTTCGCTCGAGAAAAGAAAAAAGCAGCGTTTTAACGGATTTTGTCACAGCCCCTTTTTGTGTGGTGATGAGATTAAAACCATACAGCCGGCTTACAGCCTAGGAAAACATGCCAACCAGCCTTCGGCTGAAAGCTGCTGTATTTCCCCTGTTCTCCCCCACGCAAAAAGACCCTTGCGGGTCTTTTTGGTTGTTCTATGTTTATTATTCTCCAGCTTCGCCGGTTTCTGCGAGGACGTGGGCGCAGCGTGCGCATACGTGCGGATGAGCCGGGTCAGAGTCGACGTCCGGGGTTCTCTTCCAGCAGCGTTCGCATTTTTCGAGTTCGCAGACGGAGACGGTAACTTTGACGTTTCCTTCATCGTCGGATACTGCGTTTTCAGGAGCGCTTTCGGTGCCTTCTACGAGTTTGGTCTGGGATACGATGCAGAAATCTGCAAGTTCCTTTTCCATAGCTTTGAGGATATCGTAAGCTTCGCCTTTTGCGTAGACGGTGACTTCAGCGTCGAGCGGGTGGCCGATGGTCTTTGCCTGGCGGGCTTCTTCGAGGGCTTTGGTGATGACGCTTCTGACTGCGAGGCGTTTCTTCCATTTTTCATCGAGTGCCTTGTCGAGGAATTTGTCGTTCAGTTCCGGCATGGATGCCATGTGGACGGACCATTCGCGTTCTTCCTTGTTCGGGAGGTCCTGCCATACTTCTTCAGCGGTGAAGCAGAGTACAGGAGCTACGAGGCGGACGAGGCTTGTCAGGATTTTGTACATAGCGGTCTGCGCGCTTCTTCTGAGGCGGGAGTCTGCTTTTTCTGTGTAGAGGCGGTCTTTCAGGATATCCAGGTAGATAGCGGAAAGGTCGACGGTGCAAAAGTTGTGTACGGCATGGTACATGACATGGAATTCATAGTCTTCATAAGCCTTGAGGACGGTTCTCTTGACCTGTTCGAGGCGCAGGAGTGCCCATCTGTCCATTTCTTCCATATCTTCATATGCTACGCTGTCCTTCTTCGGATCGAAGTCGTACAGGTTGCCCATGAGGTAGCGGAATGTGTTTCTGATCTTTCTGTATACGTCGCTCATGGATTTGACGATCTTGTCAGACAGTCTGACGTCGCCCTGATAGTCGACGGAGGAAATCCAGAGTCTCATGACGTCTGCGCCGTAGCGGTTGATGATGTCCTGCGGAGCAACGACGTTGCCGACGGACTTGGACATCTTTCTGCCTTCGCCGTCCATGGTGAAGCCGTGTGTCAGGACTGCTTTGTATGGAGCGTATCCATTGACTGCTACGGAGCAGAGGAGGGAAGAATGGAACCAGCCGCGGTGCTGGTCGGAGCCTTCGAGGTACAGGTCAGCCGGGAACTGTACGCCGTCTTCCTTCCAGTCTTCATGCGGGTAACGGAGGACGCCGTTCCATGTGGAGCCGGAGTCGAACCATACGTCCATGATGTCTTTTTCTTTATGGAAATGGGTGCCTCCGCAGTGCGGGCATTTGAAGCCTTCCGGAAGGAGTTCTTCAGCGGAATGAGTCCACCATGCATCGGTGCCTTCTTTTTCTACGATTTCTTCGACTTTCTTCATCGTTTCATCAGTGATGACCCACTTGCCGCAGTCGTCGCAGTAGAATGCAGGAATCGGCACGCCCCAGGATCTCTGGCGGGAAATACACCAGTCCTGACGGTCGCGGATCATGTTGTAGAGACGGTCATGGCCCCAGGATGGGATGAAGCGTGTATCGTCGACAGCTTTCAGTGCTTTATCTCTGAAGTCGTTGATGGATGCGAACCATTGCTCGGTAGCACGATAGATGACTGGGTTCTTGCAGCGCCAGCAGTGTGCGTACTGATGGTGGATGGATTTCTTGCCAAGGAGGTGGCCTTCATGAGCTAGAGCGGAGATGACCGGGCCTTCTGCGTCCCAGATGCTCTTGCCCTGGAGGAATTCGCCTGCTTCAGCAGTCATGTTGCCTTTTTCATCAACCGGGCAGACGACTTCCTGTTTCAGCTTGCCAGCGTTTTCATAAGATTTGTAAACTTCAAAGTCTTCAACGCCGTGTCCAGGAGCGGTATGAACGCAGCCTGTGCCGGCATCAAGGGTGACATGGTTGCCTTCGAGGACATAGATAGTGCGGTTATAAATGGCCAGCGGATGATGGAAGGTTGCGAGGTCCCATTCAGCGCCGAGCATTTCGCGGCCTACGAATTCGTAGTCTTCAATCTTGCAGTCAGCCATGGCAGCCGGAGCGAGTTCCTTGCTCATGAGGTAGTATTCATCAGCGGTTTTGTTGTGTACCCATACATAGGTGAATTTCGGGTTCACGCTGATGTAGAGGGATGCCGGGATGGTCCACGGTGTGGTGGTCCAGATAACGGCAAAGAGCTTGGATGGATCGACGCCGTCCGGCCCAAGGCCCTTGATATCCACAGCCGGATACTTGACGTAGATGGACGGGGATTTTCTGTCCTTGTATTCGATTTCTGCTTCAGCCAGGGCTGTTTCGCAGTGCGGGCACCAGTAAACGGCTTTCTTGCCCTTGTAAATGTAGTGCTTCTTGGCCATTTCGCCGAAGACTTCGAGTTCCTTAGCTTCGAGGTGCGGATCGAAGGTGACATATGGATGCTTGAAATCGCCGACAACGCCCATGCGGATGAAGTCTTCCTTCTGGATAGCGATCCATTTCTTAGCGTATTCCAGGCACTTTCTGCGCAGTTCGAGCGGGGTCATGTTGGCGCGGTCTTCACCGGAGTCCTTGAGGACTGCGTATTCGATCGGAAGGCCGTGAGTATCCCAGCCCGGGATGTAGTTGGCATTGTCGCCAGCCATGTATTTGTAACGGACGATGACGTCCTTCAGTGTCTTATTCAGTGCATGGCCGATGTGGATCTTGCCATTTGCATAGGGAGGTCCGTCGTGCAGGACGAAAGTCGGAGCGCCGTCATGCTGTCTCTTCTCCACTCTCTTTTCATACAAATCATTTTTCTGCCAGAAATCCACGAATTCCGGTTCCTTCTTCGGAAGGTTGCCGCGCATCGGGAATTCTGTCTGAGGCAGATGCAGGGTTTTGCTGTAATCCATTTTCAAATTCCTCCTAAGGAAATCTTCGATTTCCAAAATAAAAAAATCCCGCCCGATAAGGGGCGGGATTCTATCCCGTGGTACCACCCTCATGACCTTACGGCCACTCGGTACAGTTAACGATGTCCCGTCAGGGCTTTTCTTCCCTGAAGCTCCGAAGTGATCTATCCGCGCCACTCGCCGCCCCTTCTCACCGACCGGGGCTCTCTTTGGACTCATGCTTGTGCGGACCGTCTTCATCCACGCTTATATGTATTATTTATTTTACTGATTACCGTATGGTAAGTCAAGAAACTTTTTGAAAGAAGGAGATTGAGGGAGAAACCGGGTTCCCTCTTATTCTTAATTAATTCATTAGTTCCCACCAGCGGCCGAAGTACTGGTTCTGGTCCCCGATGCGGAGGGTTTCTCCGATCATGGGGGTCAGGAGCGTGAGGTCTTTTTCGTGTGCTGCTTTCACAAGGCGGATGTACGGGTCTTTCCACTGGTGCGTGGAGAGCGGGTACTTGCCATTGTGGCAGGGAACGACGGTCTTAGCATGGAGGTCGACGGCTGCCTGGGCTGTTTCTTCCGGCATCATGTGGACGGAGTGCCAGTCCTTATTGTACTGTCCGTCTTCCAGGATCGCCAGGTCAAATCCGCCGAACTGGTCGCCGATCCTTGCAAATCTTCCGTCATAGCCGCCATCGCCGCTGTAGAAGACTTTCCTTCCCGGCGTGATGAAGGCAAAGCCTGCATAGAGTGTCTGATTTCTCTTCAGCATCCTTCCGGAGAAATGGCGCGCAGGGAGGACCCAGACGGTCAGGCCATCGTCGATCTTGACGGGCGTATTCCAGTCTTCTTCAGAAATCTTTTCAAGCGGGTAGCCCCACTTTTCGTAGTATCCGCCATTTCCAAGGCCGGTCACGACGTGTTTGACCTTCGGCTCGATGGCGCGGACGAAGTCATAGTCGAGGTGGTCCCAGTGATCGTGGGAGAGCACCATGACGTCGATGTCGTCCGGTATATCGTCGGGCGTGTAGATATTACTTCCTTCAAAAGCCTTGTCCACGAAGGGAACAGGCAATGCATACTCGGCGGAAATGGGATCGATCAGGATCCTGTGCCCGTTCAGCTGCATATAGTAAGAGGAGTGCCCCATCCAGACAAGGACGTCCTTGTCCCTGGGGAGCTGTCTCAGGTTCGTCTTCACGCTGATCATGGGGTCGGATGGTATCGTCTTTCCCGGTGTCGGGAAGAAGAATTCCTTCCAGAAGCCAAGGGAAGGATTGACCTTCTCATGCGGCGTCTCGGGGACGAATTCTCCGTTCACGTAGTGCGGAGACGCTTCGATGCGCGCCTTTCTTTCCGGCGTCATCAAAGGATCCATCTGCGGCTGGTTCACGAACCAGTCCCCGAAGACGCCCAGAAGGGCGATGGCCGCCACGACCCAGCGCAATATATGAAACATAGTTCCTCCTCTTCTAAAATGGCTTTCCTTATACATTCATTCCGGCTTTTCTGGCTTCCTCAAAGGCAGCGCTTCCTTTCGCCATGCCCGGATTCGTCATGCCGCCTGCAAAGACAGAGCCGGCAAAATGCGACTGCGGGAAGCATTCGATCCATCCTTCAAGGCCGCTCTTCGCTCTTTTCATCGCATACTCATCCTCTTCAGCGGCTGAAGCCAGAAGGTAGACATCCTTGAACTGGCAGTCGGCTATGTAGAGCGGATTCAGCCTGTCGAGGAATGTCTTCATCTGCCCGCTCATTTCATAATAATAAATCGGCGTGGCAAACACAAGAACATCAGACGTACGGACGATTTCCTGCATATCATTCATATCGTCATGGATGACGCACTTTCCCGTCTTCTGGCAGGTAAGGCAGCCTGTGCAGAAATGGATGTCCTTCCCTGTGAGCGAGATGAGCGTCACTTCATTGCCCGCTTCCGATGCGCCCATGGCAAAAGCATCCGCCAGAACGGCCGAATTGCTCCCGTGACGAAGACTTGTAGAAATCACAGTGACTTTCTTTCCCATACCTTTTTCCTCCTTAATCCCTTACTCCCTTTTATTGTTATTTATATAGAGACGGTCATTATAGAGACGGTCATTTGCGAAGGGGCGGATTGGCCTTGGCCTGGAATTCTTCCACGTCCAGCCTGTACACCTCGACCTGATTGGCCATCCTTTCGGTGAAGGCCCATTTCCTGTCAGATGTCTGTGCCATGATGATTTCAAGGCCCCGGCACTTCTCCGCCGGATCTTCAAGGATTGTCACAATGCCGCTTCCGATAATGGAATGGTAATGATTCGTGAAATCGCAGGCTTCCTCAGCAGGAATGACCATTTCCCCCGTATCGATCACAAAGCCTGCCTTCGGGTTCCTGCGGATACAGTCCAGCCTGTGTCCGCTTCTTCCCCCGTGGAAATAAATGGAAAGTCTGCCGTCCTCATACGTATAGCCGTAATTGACGGGCACGACGTAAATCCTGTCCTCATCATAGAGGCCGATGCGGACGACGCCGCACTCCTTCAGGATGGAATCGATGAGAGCTTCATCGGTGACTCTCCTGTCTTTTCTTCTCATTTCTGTCATGGAAATCCCCCTTTTCCTAATGGTCTACACGCGGTCAGGCCCCATGTAGAGCTTGCGGTAATAGTAAAGAACGAAAAGTATGCCGGCGGCAGCGACCAGCCAGCTCAGCGGATAGACCGCCATGAGCCAGGTGAAGGTCTGGTGCGTCGGGAAAATAGTGAAAACGTAAAGAATACGCGTGCCGCAGATGCCGACGAGCGCTGCCATGGCAGGCGCCAGGGACTTTCCGAAGGCACGAAGGAAACCTGAAACAGCTTCAGAAATCATATTGAGCGGTTCAGGAATCAAAATGAATTCGAGGCGGATCATGCCAAGCGCAATGACTTCCGGATCGGAGCTGAAAACGGAAAGGAGGTACGGCCCTGCCGCCAGCACGATCATGGAAGAGGCGACCGTCGCGGCCAGATTCTGCAGCGTGCAGATCTTCCCCACCCTTCTGCAGCGGGAAAGAAGGCCTGCGCCGTAGTTCTGCCCCGTGAATGTCGTGCATGCCTGCCCGAAGGAATTCATGATGTAGTACACAAGGATTTCCAGATTGAAAGCAGCCGCCGAAGCTGCCATGACCTCTGCGCCGAGGCTGTTGATGGCCGCCTGGATGACGACATTCGACAGGCTGAAGACAGCGCCCTGCACGCCGGCCGGCGTACCGATGGAAAGGATCTGGCGGAGAATCCCCCAGTCCACTTTCATATCATGGAAGGAAATGTGGATCGCGCTCTTCGTATTCTTCATGAGGTAAAGAAGAAGCGAAGAGCTCATGAGCGTCGCAAAGACGGTGGAAGCCGCCACGGCGACGACATCCATGCCGCAGTAGACGACAAGGAAAAGGCTCAGACATGCCTTGCATGTGCCGGCCGCAAAGAGGCACATGAGCGGCGTCCTCGTATCGCCCTGACTCCTGAAAATCGCCGAGGTGAAGTTATAGACAAGGATGCCCGGCATCGCGATGAATATGGTTTCCAGGTACTCGCGGGACATTGTCTCGACTTCCTTTGGCACCTGAAGGAGCCTGACGACTGAATCCGCGCTGAAAACGCCGAGCACGGCAAAAAGAATGCCCGCCAGAACGGCGAAGACGATCGTCGTATGCACGGCCTTTTTTACTTTTTCCAGATTTCCCTGCCCCGTGTACTGGGAAATGACGACGTTCGCGCCAAGGGAAATCCCTACAAAGAACGTAACGAGAAGCCCGACGACCGGCGCATTGCTGCCGACGGCGGCCATGGCTTCCTTACCAACAAAACGCCCCATGATGATGATGTCGATGGCATTGAAAAGCTGCTGGCAGATCCCTGTGACCGCCAGAAGTATGGCGAAAGAAACCGTCTTGTCGCCGATCGACCCATGGAGCATGTCCATTTTTCTCATATATCCGTAATCCCTTCTTATTCTATATTTCTTATTATAACAAAAATCACAAAATGATTAACGGATAATAAGGCGGCATCCGGTCCTGTCAAAGGCCCTTTTCTGCCGCTTCCTTCTGGAGGAACCTGATGAAAGCTTCTGCTGCGCGTCCGAAAGGCTGGTCCTTCTTCCATGCAATGACCGTCTCTATCTTCCTTTCCGGTTCAAGCGGCAGGAAGGAGAGGCGTCTTTCATCAAAAAGCGCGGCTGCGCCTTCTGTCGTAATGACATAGCAGCCAGGATCTTCTGCAAGGATCACGCGGCTTCCGCCCAGGTCCCACTTGATTGGGGACGTGATTGTCTTCCTTACACTCCCCAGCCAGTTTGCGATTTCTGCATTGAGTTCAAGGCGCCCGGGAAGGATGACCGTCTTCCCCAGAAGATCTTCCTTCCGGATGGATTCTTTTTCCGCGAGGGGATCATCCGCTCTCATGATGACGCCCCAGCGAGCATCGGGACCGATCGGGACGGAATCATACTTCACCGAATCAAAGGGACGGACAAGGACAGCCGCATCGATGAGGCCCATGTCCATCCGCTCGGTGACGCGGTCCGTGACCCCCGTCTGGTAATCGAAGAACACATGGGGATGCTCCTTCTGGAACTTCCGTATCAGGGAAACGAAGACAGATGTCACAAGGAGCTCGCCGCCTCCGACGGCGACCGTCCCTGCCAGTTCCTCTCCCGAAGAAATTTCCTCCTTCGTCTTGGCCAGAAGCTCTTCCATTTCCTCTGCGCGGCGGCGGAAGAGGATGCCCTCGCTCGTCAGTGTGATCCTTCGGCTCGAGCGCTCGAAAAGACGCACACCAAGCTCAGACTCCAGCTCGGCCAGCTGACGGGAAAGCGTCGGCTGCGTCATGTGGAGACGCTTCGCTGCCTTTGTGATATTTTCCTCTCTGGCGGCCGCCAGAAAATAATGAATCACACGCATGTCCATGATTTCCTCCTGCCCGTTAAAGGGCGTCTTGACAATTAGTAACATATCGTACTAATATGGAATTGTCAAATAAATTGTCCTTGCCGAAAGGCGGAAAGGAGTCTATATGAATAAGAAATGGCTGACAGCCCTTGCGCTGTCCGGATTTTTACTTGCGGGAGGAAGCGCATTCGCTATGGAACCTACTATCAATGTCGATTCTTCAACGGCCAATATGCCGAACAAGGCAGAGAGCCATCTTTTGAAAGTCAATGTCGTGACACCGGAAATCAAGCAGATCTCCGGCGTCGTCTATGAACAGGTGCCGTCCCGCGGCTATGAGAACGTCGCCATGAAGATGGATATCCTGAAACCCCAGTCCAAGACACCGCTTCCGGCGATTGTCTACGTCACGGGCGGCGGCTTCATCAATGCCAACAAGGATAACGGCATCCAGCTCCGCATGCACCTGGCTGAAGCCGGCTACGTCGTCGCATCCATCGAATACCGCGTCGCTCCGACGGCTGTATTCCCGCAGCCTTTGGAAGACGTGAAGGCATCCATCCGCTACCTGCGCGCCAATGCCAATAAGTTCAATATCGATCCTGACCGCATCGGAATCGTAGGCGGAAGCGCAGGCGGCTACCTCACTGCCATGGCCGGCGTGACAAGCGGCACGACGACATTCGACAAGGGCGAAAACCTCGACCAGTCCAGCAGCGTCAAGGCAGCTGTCGATCTCTACGGCCTCTCCGACCTCACACGCATCGGCGATGATTACTCCGACGCCGTGAAGGAAGCCCACAAGTCCGCAGGCGCTACCGAAGCCCTCTGGGTGAACGGCTCTCCTGTCTTTGGCGGACGTGACGGCGGCATCCTGGCCGATCCTGCTGCTGCCAAGGCGGCTGATCCCATGACTTACGTCGGAAAGAACAGCGCTCCTATGCTTCTCATGCATGGCACGAAGGATTTCGTCGTCTCCCCGAGCCAGACAGACCTTCTCTTCCAGGCACTCCGGAAGGAAGGCATCCCCTCTGACCGTTACCTCGTCGAAGGCGCAGCCCATGGCGGCGTCTACTGGGATCAGGCCGAAGCCCTCTCCATCATCACGGACTTCTTCAACAAGTACCTGAAATGAAACTAGACGAAACACCGGGCTATGCCTTCTGCCGCATCGCAAGGAAGGTCCACTACCAGATCGACCTCATCTTCAAGGAAGAAGGCATGACCGTCGAGCAGTGGGTCGCCCTGAAGACGATTTCCGAAAACCAGCCCCTCATCCAGAAGGAGCTGGGGCGCCTCATCGAAAAGACGCCGAACACGGTGAAATCCCTGGCAGAGCGCCTTGAAAAGAAAAACTTCATCAAGAGGACGCCCGACCCCTCCGATCACAGGAACCTGATCCTCACCGTGACAGAGAAGGGGCAGAAATTCACGGAAGAATACTCCGCCCTCGATGAAAAAGCAAACGATGCCCTCACCTCTTCCCTGACAAAGGAAGAAATGGAGGAGCTCGCAAGACTTCTGGATAAAATAGAAAAGAACCTTTAAGAGATTCCTCAAGTTAAAGAGGAGCTGTGGCAAAATGATTTCCCATTTTGTCACAGCTCTTTTTTACGCTATTTTCCACTGCATACTTTCTTCTGGCTTGGGCAGGCGGGTGGCACAGCGGCCGGGACCGCCGTGTTCATATCCCTTACAGCGACGAGATTTCCTGTCGTCGGTTTGGCTTTTCCTATTTCCCAGTCTGTATAAGCGATCGGAGCCATCAGATCCTCCGTCGAGCCGCTCCCGTAGCTCACACCCGCAGCTCCTGCCATGCCAAGCAGAAGGACGGCGGCTAAAATATATTTCTTCATGATTCCTCCTCCAGCGCTTGTGACGCTCTCTTTATCTGTATTGTAGAAGAAGAAGGAAATCATATCCAATGCCCATTTTCATGACTCATCCATACATAAAATGAATAGTGGAAGCCGAGGCATGTAAAAAGAGGCTGTAGAAATGATGTCACATTCCCACAGCCTCTTTTATTCTTTTATTTTTCTCCCAGTTCTTCCTTGAGGAATTCGATGAAGGCCTGGGCGGCGCGTCCGAAGGGCTGGCCTCTTTTCCATGCTACGACTGTCTGGATGCGCATTTCCGGGTAGAGCGGGACGTACTTGACGATGCGGTCGTCGACAAGCGGCATGGTGCCTTCTGTCGTGATGATATAGAGTCCTTTCCTCTTGGCAAAGAGGGAGGAATTCGCGCCAAGGTCGCAGTGGATGGGCGTCTGGATTGTCTCACAGACGTCTCCCAGCCAGCTCCGGATATCCGCATTGAGTTCTCCGCGGCTCATGAGGACGAGTTTCTTTCCTGCAAGATCTTCTCTTGTGACATGTTCCTTCTGTGCCAGAGGGTCGTCTGTCCTCATGGCGGCGCAGAAGCGGGCTTCGGGGCCGATCGGGACGTAGTCATACTTCTCCGCATCAAAGGGACGGACGAAGATGGCCGTGTCGATCAGGCCGGAGTCCATTTTTTCATTCACCCTCCCCGTGATGTCCGTATTGATATCGAAACGGACAAGGGGATGTTTTTCCTGGAAGCGCATGATGAGATCAGAAAAATGATCCATGACAAGGAGCTCGCCGCCGGCGCAGTTTACCGTGCCCTCGACGGTCTTGTTGCCGGAGAGTTCTTTTTCCGTCTTGTCGACGAGATCGACGATTTCCTCAGCACGCCTTTTGAGAAGGAGCCCGTCAGAGGTAAGGCTCACATGACGGCTGCCCCTGTCCAAGAGTTTCACGCCCGTTTCCCTTTCAAGCTCCAGGATCTGGCGGGAAAGCGTAGGCTGCGTGACGTGGAGGATCTCGGCCGCTCTCGTGATGCTCCCTTCGCGGGCGACCGTAAGAAAGTATTTCAAAACGCGGATTTCCATAATGACTCCTTACTTAAATTTCCTTTTCGCCCCTGAAATTCCAGATGATGACGCAGGCAGCAAGGAAGAAAGCGATAGCTGTGGACCAGAAGACCATGGCATAGCCGAAGTAGTTTGCAATGGCGCCCGAGCAGACAGGGCCGGCGACGTTGCCCATCAGGAAGACGGAAGAAACGACGCCGAAGACGATCGAGCGTTTTTCAGGCGGCACAGATTTGGCGATGATCGTATTCGTGCACGGTGCGATGAAGCCCATGCCAAGGCCCGTGATGCCGCGGAAGAAACCAAGTCCCGCGACGGTCGTCATGAGGTACTGCATGATGAAGGTGAAGCCGACAAATATCGTCGCGGTGATGAGCACCCGATGGATGACGAAGCGCGACGTGATGCGGCCGGTATTGAGCGATGCGAGCGCGCTGCAGCCGCCGGAAATGAAGATAATGAACCCGACGACGGTCGCAACGATGGGCGAATCCCCCATCATCGACTTGATATAGAGCGGCAGGATCGGCCCGATGCCGGTGATGCCGAAGTTGCAGAGGAACTGCATGAATGTCATGATGCGCACACGCGGAATCTTCATGAAGAACTTGATCTGGCTCCATGTGGAGTCCGTTTCCTTCGCCGCCCCTTTCCTGTGGATGTCAGGCAGGAAAATCTGGAGGGCAATAAGGCAGAGGAAAGCAAGAAGCGAGAACGCGTAGAACGGCATGCGGTAGCCGAAGGTATCTGCCACAGCGCCGCCAAGGAGCGGTCCGAACATGATGCCCATGACCATGGCCGCCTGGAAGTATCCCATCGACCAGGACGTCTTCTCTTCCGGTGTGACAGAGACGACGATGGAAAGACCTATTGGGACAAAGCCTCCGACAAGTCCCTGCAGGGTGCGGAGCAGCAGTAGCTGCCAGGGCGCTGTCGTTATGCCGCTGAAGAAGGACGAAAGCACGACGGCGATAAGGACGATCGACATGACCGTCTTCGGTCCCCGCCTGTCCGCCTGGATCGACCAGAACGGTGCGGAGAATGCGATCATGAACGGTGTGACGCCGATGATGATTCCTGCCCAGAAAGCAGCCTCGCCGGGATCGGTGATGCCGAGCTCGGAAAGGAACAAAGGCAGGAAGGACATGATGCCCATCATGGAGATGCCTGCGCCGATCTGGATCGCGCAGACGAGGTATATGACATGTTTCCAGTTTTTCATATCCCCTCTCCTTTCTTTTCTAGTTGAATGGGGCGGTTTCCCGTCCTTTTCTTATTATACTCCCTAAGAATAAAGAGTTGGTAACCGAAATGTTTTATCAAGAGAAGAGAAACATTTTACTTTCATCGTTTCTTATTCCGCAGGTTTTCTTATTCAATTTCGTTATAGGAAATGGGTTTCTTATTTTATTTCATTCCTGATTCTTTTCCATGCTGCTGTTTCTTCTTTATTTTATTTATACAAATAGTATGGATTCGCAGGATGAAAAGCGTGAAATTCATATACGAATTTTTCTATTTCTTGCATTGACAAGCTTCTATAGGAATGGTAAAGTAAGTGCAACATAATTTTGGCGATGAAGAAAAAGAGTACCTGAACCTTTTCCTTTCAAGCGAGTCCGGACGGTGGAAGCGGACAAGGAGAAATCAGCGAAGTGCATTTCCGAGCCCTGCAGGCGAATGAAGTAGCCGCAGCGGGAGCGCCCGATACAGCGCGCATGAGATGTAGAAATACATGAAATTGGGTGGAATCACGAAGCTAAGCTCTCGTCCCTTTATGGGGAGGAGAGTTTTTTTATATCTGTCCAAAGCATAGAAATCCATCATGGCAATGAGGAAAAGAGTAACTGTCTGAAAGCGCAAAGAGAGTTCCCGGAAGGTGAGAAGGGAAACACCGTAAGATAGTGAAGTGCATTTCTGAGCTGGCGCGCCGAACGAAGTAGGCGGCCCGGGAGACGCCCGTTACAGCGCAGGAGTGTATGGAGCCTGACCGGGTCCCATAAGCACTTCAAAAGGCCTTGCGGGGTGACCCCAGGGCGAATCAGGGTGGTAATCACGGAGCTTCCGTCCCTTGACATTCAAATGAATGCCCGGGGCGGAGGCTTTTTTAGGCCCATTTTCCTCCCCGCGGCGAATAATTTCTTATTCCGTAGGAGGAACATACCATGGCCGATTTCGAAAAAATCAAAGACTTTATCATTGACCCGAGCATCCGCGAAGCACGTGCGCACGTAGAAGTGAAACGCGCAATGAACCCCTGCCCGATCGACTTTTCCCAGTTCCAGTCCACCAACCCGCGCTCCAACGGCATCGACAAGGAGTACGGCGAAGGAGAGGACGCTTCGAACTTCAACATAGCAAGAAAGAAATACGACGACGATGAAGAGCCGCAGTTCACTGCCTCCTTTGGCAGCGGCAAGGGCCAGCTCCCTGTAGAGCCGGGCCGTTACCGCCTCATCTGGTCCCGCCACTGCCCATGGGCAAACCGCATCGCGATTGCAATCGACCTCCTGGGCCTGGACAAAGTCATTTCCAAAGGCGTCGTCGATCCGCTTCGCCCGGCAGGTGTCGTAGGCGGCTGGTACTTCACACTCGACAAGGATGATGTGGACCCCGTCCTCAAGATCCATTCCCTCATGGAAGCATACAAGAAGGGAAATCCGGACTACGACCAGCGCGCGACCGTCCCGGCTCTCGTCGACGTCACGACCGGCGCTGTCGTCAACAACGACTACCACGACCTTGACATCCAGCTCTATGAAGGCTGGCAGGAATACATCGACAAGGACGCTCCGGATATTTATCCCGAAGAACTCCGCTACGACATCGATGCACTGAACGACGTCATCTATGCCGACGTAAATCTGGCCGTGAATCTGGCGGCTCTGGCAGGGACGCAGGAAGAATACGAATACTACTATGATCTCGTATTCGACCGTCTGGACTGGCTGGAAGAAAGACTTTCCACCCGCCGGTACCTCATGGGCGATACCATCACCTCTCCGGACATCCGCCTCTTCGTCACGCTGACCCGCTTCGACCTCGTCTTCTATCAGAAATATCTTCTGAACAAGAAACGCCTCGTCGATTACCCGAACCTCTGGAACTACGCGAAAGACCTCTTCAGCAACCCGGCCTTCGGAGGGAACACGGACTTCAACTCCATGCGTCTTCGCTTCTACTACGTCGACCACACCCCGTTTGCAGATATGCCAAGACTCATGCCGAAAGGCCCGGATGACAGCCGCTGGCTGGAACCGAATGACAGAGCAGAGAAATTTTCCAAGAAATAATCAGGGATGAAAGGAGGAATCATGGATCCCATCACGCAGGAACTGACAAGCCTCATCCTAAAGACAGACGTCACAAGACGCCCCGATCTGGCTGAGGCTGGAAGAAGAGCCTTCGCCGACTACCTCGCATCCGCTCTGGCAGGAAGCAGGGAAGAAGCCGTCAGAAGGACAGCCGCTTTCCTTGCCACACGCAAAGGCGAGAGGGACATTCTTGGCTTTGATGTAAGGACGACGCCGGAAAACGCTGCCTTCTTCAATGGCTTTGCATCCCACTACCTGGACTTTGACGACGCAGAAGCGAACCTCATGGGCCACTTCAGCACCGTCATCTTCTCCGCTCTCCTTGCGATTGCGGATCCCTCCGATACCTTCGAAGATTTCCTTGCAGGATACACAGCCGGAGCCGAAACCGAGGGACTCCTCGGGAAACTCGTGAATCCGGCCCACAAAAAACGCGGCTACCATCCGACAGCCACGATCGGCCCCATCGGAGCCGCCGCTGCCATTGCCCGTTTCCGCCGCCTTCCCTTGAAAGAAGCGAGCGAACTCCTTTCCCTGGGCGCAACGGAATCCGCGGGCCTCGGCCTTGAGGCAGGGACAGACACCAAGCCCCTCCACTCCGGATTTGCCGCCAGAAACGCCGTCTTCTCCTACTTCCTCATCCGCGACTGCGCTCTCACATCGAGCACGAGCGCCTTCAACAACGACGACGGATGGGCCGCCGTCACGGCAGGAAAGACGATCGCAGAAGGCGCCCTTTCCAAGCGCTGGCTTTCCCCCGGCGAGCTCATTTCACCGGGCCTCTGGATGAAGAAGCACCAGTACTGCTCCGCCGCCATCCCCGGCGCCGCCGCACTGAAGTCACTCTGGAAGAAAGGCGTCACGCTGGATGTCATCTCTAAAGTGATCTTCCATTTCCCGCCCGGCAAAAGCTACTCGCTCCACTACCATGCGCCGAAGACCGGCCAGCAGGGCCGCTTCTCGATGGAATATGTCGCCTGGCAGATCCTCACGAAGGGAGACGTCGACGACGACCTCTTCCGCCTGGCAAAGACGCCGGCCGCTTTCATTAGAGCCCTTCCGAAGTTCGGCATCAAGGAAGACCTTCCCCCTGCCGGACAGGAAGTCCGCCGCATCGTCGTCACAGCCGATACGAAGGACGGCAGGCATTTCACAGAAGAAATCCTGAAACCGGACGGCTCGCCCGATCACCCCTTCACCAAAGGCGACCTCACGAAGAAACTCGCCGCCGCTTCCGATGAAGCGTACGCAGAAGAAATGATCACGCTTCTCTCCGGAGGGCCTTCCATGAAAGAGCTTCTCTCGCTTCTCTCCGAAGCGCCCCGCCATGTATAAGAAAGGAAGTCAAATTGTACCGCTTACTGAATGTCAATGACGGCCATGAATACGCCGCCCTCGTCCATGATGCCTATCAGGCAGACGGGGAGCTCGGCATCGACTTCGCCGCCGTCACGCTCCCGGAAGAAAAACTCATCCGCGGGCTCATCCTGAATCCCACCTACGGCCTCTTTATCGAAGGCCGCCTCGTCAGCGCCATCACACTGCGCATGCCATGGGTAAAGAAACCGGGCCCCTACGGCGTGCCCCACCTTGGATGGGTCTCCACAAGACCGGAAGAGAAGCACAAGGGATACGCAAGAAAACTCTTCTTCCTCCTGGAAGAACAAATCCTCAAAGAAGAACTCCGCACCCCCGCCGTCACCCTCGGCACAGCCGCTGAGCATCCCTGGCTCGTCAAAATGTATGAATCCTGGGGATTTGAAACCGTCGAGACAAAGACGCTCCCCGGCAACAGCCACCAAACCGTTTACATGAAAAAATCGTATCTCTGATCGAAAGGACCTCACCATGCAGCTTAAATCCATCCTCAAAATCGCAGCCACCGTCATCGCTGCCGCTTCCGTCATCACCCTTGCAGGATGCGGCGGAGACAAGGACGCTTCTGCCTCTGCCGCCAAAAGCCAGGCAGGCAGCGCCAAGACGTACGTCGTAGCCACCCGCGGCACCTTCCGCCCCTTCACTTACATGGACGACAAGAACAACCTCACCGGTTATGACGTGGAAATCCTGAAGGAAGTCGAAAAAAGAAACCCCGGCATCCACTTTGAATTCAAGACCATGGCGCCTTCTGCAGGCTTCGTAGGCATGGAATCCGGCCAGGTCGACATCGTCGCCAACCAGATCACCTACAATGAAGAACGCGCCGCAAAGACGATCTACACCAAGGAAGTCAACAACTACACCGCCAGAAAACTGGCCGTCAGAAATGACCGGAATGACATCAACAGCCTCGAAGACCTGAAGGGCAAGAAGGTCGTCACCACGACAAACAGCGAAGTCACCCGCCAGCTCCAGAAGCTGAATGAGACCATGGATCCGAAGATGGACCTGATCTACACCGACAAAGGCTTCACCGAAGGCGCCAACCTCGTCGTCACCGGACGCGCCGATGCCACCCCGCAGTATGAAGTCTCCATCACAGACGCTGCCAAGACACTCGGACTTCCGATCAAAGCCGTAGGACCGGTCATCGCCAGCGACCCGACCTACTTCGCCTTGAGAAAAGATGAAGATCATCAGAAACTCGCCAATACCATCGACAAGACACTGAAAGACATGAAGGCCGACGGCACACTCAAGAAACTCTCTGAAGAGTTCCTCGGCAAGGATTACACCGTACCGCAGCAGTAAAAAGGAGCGCCCATGAACTTTTCTTCTCTTCTTAAAGGAGCAGCAGCCGCTCTGGCACTCGCATCCGTCGTCACCCTTGCCGGATGCGGCGGAGACAAGGATGCCGCTTCCTCAGCCGCCAAGAGCCAGGCCGCCGGATCAAAAACCTATATCGTTGCCACCCGCGGCACCTTCCGTCCTTTCACTTATGTGGACGAAAAAGGAAATCTCACCGGTTATGACGTGGAAATCCTGAAAGAAGTCGAAAAAAGGAACCCCGACATCCACTTCGAATACAAGATGATGCCTACCTCTGCCGCCTTCGTCGCCATCGAATCAGGCCAGGCGGATATCGTAGCCAATCAGGTCGGATATACGGACGAAAGAGCCGCAAAGACGATCTATACCAAGGAAGTCAACAACTACACCGCCAGAAAGATTGCCGTCAGGAATGACAGGAACGATATCAACAGCCTTGAAGATCTGAAAGGCAAGAAGGTCGCTGTCACGACGAACAGCGAGGCCGTCCGTCAGCTGCAGGATCTCAACAAGACCTACAACCCTCCGATTGAACTCATTTATACCGACAAAGGCTTCACCGAAGGCGCAAACCTCGTCGTCACCGGCCGCGCCGATGCTACCCCGCAGTATGAAGTCTCCATCACAGACGCCGTAAAGACACTCGGCCTTTCGATCAAAGCCGTAGGCCCTGTCATTTCCAGTGTTCCTACCTACTTTGCATTAAAGAAGGATGACGACCACCAGAAACTGGCCGACACCATCGACAAGACACTCAAAGACATGAAGGCCGACGGCACGCTCAAGAAACTCTCTGAACAGTTCCTCAGCAAGGATTACACCGTACCACAGCAGTAAGACCCGGCAGAGCCCGGGACTCTGCCATTTCATTTCCAAGACCCTTTCCTGAAAGGAGGCGTTTCTCTTGGACCAATTCTTCAATCTCAATTACATGGTGAGCTCGCTCCCTATCCTGCTCTCCTACCTTGACGTGACACTCTTCGTCACAGCCGTCTCCTTCCCGATCGGGCTTGCCATAGGAGCCGTCACTGCGCTGGCAAGGATCCACAAGACCCCTGTCCTCTCGCAGATCTCCTCCGTCTATATTTCCTTCATCCGCGGCACCCCGTTCCTCGTCCAGCTCTTCCTCATCTGCTTCGGACTTCCGCAGGTGCTGCGCGCCTTCGGCGCATCGGACATCCGCTCCGTGCCGGGCATCGTCTTCGTCCTCCTCATGATGTCGCTTCATGAAGGCGCTTACCTCTCCGAAGTCGTGAGAGGCTCCCTCTCGGCTGTCGAAAAAGGACAGCTCGAAGCCTGCCGCGCCATGAACCTCACCAAGAAGCGAACCTACCTCGGGATCATCTTCCCGCAGGCCTTCCGCTTCGCCGTCCCGGTCCTTGGCAATACCCTGATTTCCTGCCTCAAGAATACATCCCTCATCTTCAATGCCGGCGTCGTCGACATGATGAGCAAGGCAGACCTCATGGGCGCCTACAGCTACCACCACCTGGAACTTTACCTTGACGTCGGGCTCATTTACATCGCCCTCTGCGCCATCGTCCAGATCGGCGTCATCATCGTGAACCGTTCATTCCGCTATGCGTAAGGAGGAAATATGCTGAACTTTGACCAAATGGAGAAAATGACACTTCAGATTCTCCCCTACCTTCCTGCGACGCTGGAACTTCTCCTCCTCTCGCTCCTTCTTGCGATTGTGCTGGGACTTGGGGCAGCCCTTTCCCGCATCTACCGCATCCCCGTCCTGCAGCGTGTCTCCCAGGCCTATATCCTTCTCGGACGCGCCGTACCGACACTCATCATCCTTTACGTCGTCTTCTACGGACTGCCGATGATCCTCCTCATGATCCGCGGTCAGGCAGATCTCACCCTCATCGCCGCGATCCCGCCATTCGCCTATGCCGTCGTCGGACTTGGCCTCCACTCCGGAGCCTACCTTGCGGAAATCTTCTACTCCGCCTTCTACTCCGTCCCCAAAGGACAGATCGAAGCCTCCCAGGTCATAGGCCTTTCCACCTACCGCACCGTGAAGAACATCATCCTTCCGCAGGCACTCACCTTCGCTCTCCCCATGATGGCCAACGAAGTCCTGAATCTCCTCAAAGGCACCTCCATCGCAGCCCTCATCACCGTCGTCGAACTCTTCGGCGCCGCCAATATTCAGGCTGCCCTGACGAACCTTTACCTCGAGATCTACATCTCCGCCGCCCTCATCTACTGGGCGCTCAGCATAGCCATCGAAAGAGGCTTCCGCTTCGCAGAAAGAAGAGCAGGCTTCTACCTGAGATAGGGAAATAGAAAAGGGTCTGTGACGAAATGTACAATCATTTCGCCGCAGGCCCTTTTGCGTGGGTATATACGAGCAGAGGATACCAACATATATATTTGTGTTATCTGAAAACCTTACAACCAAGGCTTTGCCTTGGGGAGATGAACCCCTTTCGGCCATTATAAAAGTTCTGCAAACACTTCCATGATTTCATAAGCAATCATCGGTATAATGGCCACTTTCCCCTGACGGGGACAGCTTTCCCGCTCGTTTGGGAAGGGAGGAAAGGTAATGCGGCGGTGCTTCAAGCCCCATTTCCCGCACAAAAAAACTCCCGTTTTCACGGGAGTCATTTGTTTTCGTCTCAGCGGTTCGGGCTGATGACTACGTATCTGTACGGTGCTTCTCCTTCGGATTCGGTGGAGACGGAGGGATCATCCTGCAGTGCGAGATGGATGATTCTGCGTTCTCCTGCCGGCATCGGTTCGAGTTTGACGGGTTCGCCGGTTCTTCTTGCTTTGCCTGCGAGTCTGTGTGCGAGGGCTTCCAGGGTGTCCTGGCGGCGTTCTCTGTAGTTTTCCACGTCAAGCATGACGAAGTAGTGGTGACGGAAGGATTTGCCAGCAGCAAGGTTTGTCAGGTACTGAAGCGCATCCAGTGTCTGGCCGTGTTTGCCGATGAGGATGCCGAGGCCTTCTCCGTGGAGGGAGAGGAGGATTCTGTCTTCGTTCATCATTTTTTCCATGGTGACGTTGAGGTGCATGCCCTTGAATACGTTTTCGAGGAATTTCTTCGCTTCTTCAGCAGTCTGTTCCTGCTCTTCCGCATTGAACGGGGCTTCTTCTCTGCCTTCTTTGTGAGCCGGTTTTTCTTCGTTTTCCTTGGATTCTGTTTCTTCAGGTTCCTTGGATTCTTCAGCGGCTTCAGCCGGAGCTTCTGCAGCTTCTTCGGTTCCTTCCTTGGCTGGTTCTTCCTTGGTTTCTTCGGCTTTTGGTGCTTCTGCCGGTGTTTCTTCGGCTTTCGGTGCTTCCGGAGTTTCTTCTGCTTCCGGTTCGTCTACGGCGGATACGTCGACGACGGCCGGTTTCTTGTGGATCAATCCGAAAAGTCCGCCGGAGGGCTGTTCTACGACATGAACGATTGCTTCTTCACGGCTGATTCCCAGCTGTTTTATGCCGTCTTCTACTGCGGCTTCAACTGTTTTTGCTGTGACTCTGACTGTTCTCATTTCGTTTCATCAGCCTCCCCGGGTTTCTTATCGTTGTTCTTTTTATCTTCTGCTTCCGGACTTGCTTCGGGAGCTTTCTTTTCTTCTTTTGTTTCCTCTTTCGGAGCGTCTGCCTTCGGAGCTACTTCAGCTTGTTCTTCGCTTTCAGCTTTTTCGGCTGCTTCCGGTTCTTTCTTCTTGACTACCTTTTTGATGACTCTTTTGCGAATGACCTTTTTCTTCTTCGGTTCTTCGGTCTTGACTTCATCTTCGTCTTCATGGTTATGGACTGTCAGTACGCCTTTTTTGGAAACGCCGAGACGGTCAACCATTTCTTCACGATACATGATGGTCTGCTGCACGAGCTGGTACAGGTTGCAGACAATCCAGTAAATGACAAGTCCGCTTGGGAAGTTCAGCGACATCCACCCGATCATAATCGGCATGAGAAGAAGCATGGTCTTCTGGTTGCCAGGAGCATCTTTCGGCGTGGTCTGCCAGGAAATGACGAAGGTAGACGCAGCGGAAAGGATCGGGAGGATATAGGTGGAGTCCGGTACGGCAAGGCTCTGCAGCCAGAGGAAGCTTTCATGAGCCGGGTCGTAGGCGAATCCCTGAAGGGCATAGTAAATGGAAACCAGGAATGGCATCTGGATGAGGAGCGGCAGGCAGCCTGCGAGAGGCGAAGCGCCGTGTTCCTTGTACAGTTTGCCCATTTCTTCACGCAGTTTGTTCGGATCGTTCTTGTACTTCTTCTGGATCCGCTGCATTTCAGGCTGGATTTCCTGCATGGCCTTCATGGACTTGATCTGTTTTAAGGCAAACGGGAGCAGGAGGGTCTTGATGATCACTGTCAGGACAATGATCGCGATCCCGTAGCTCGGGAAGCCCATATCGTTTGTAAACTTGTAGCAGAATTCGAGGCTGACACGCATGATGTCTGCGAGGAAGCCTACAAAGGTACTCAGAAGCGGTATCTGAAAATCACTCATTCATTGACTCCTTATACGGTCTGTATTCCAACCGTTAAATGCCCCGGCTTTCTGAATTTCAAGAGCCGGGTGAGTTTTGTGCGGAAATCCGCAGCGGGGAAATCCACCGCTTTCTTGCTTGGCTTTTGTTATGGGTGCTTGTAAAAGCCGCCTGAATGGATGGGCCTATCAAAAAAAGCAGCGGTCACGGCAAAGGATCGTATCCACCCTTATGAAAAGGGTGACACTTGCAAATCCGTTTGACGGCGAGCCAGCTGCCTTTCAGGGCGCCATATTTTTGTACCGCCTGCAGAGCATATTCGCTGCAGGTGGGGTAAAAACGACAGCAGGGAGCCTTAAGGGGTGAAATAAAGGTCCTGTAGAATCGTATCAATGCGATAAGCAGATTCTTCATGACTGCACCAGTATTCCGGCTTTACGCCACAAGGCCAGGACAGCCTTTTCCGCCTCCTTATAAGTCGCTGTGGTCAGGAAGCTTCCTGCCAGCATGATCGCCTCATAATTGGGCGAAAGTTCTGCCCGGTGAAGGCGGTAAACCTCCTTCATCAGCCGTCTTGCGCGGTTGCGGTCCACGGCATGGCCGATTTTTTTCGTCGTTACAAAACCGATCCGGATGTCTCCGCTCTTGACCCTGGTGACATAAAGCAGTCCAGCCCTGTTGCTGAACCTTTTCCCGGAACGGTAAATTCTTCGGTAATCCCTGTTCTGTCTGATCCGGTAGGAACGGAGCAAGCGGTGCCCCGTCTGTTCCTTGTTCTCTAGATTAGGCACTTAATACCTTTCTGCCTTTTGCTCTTCTTCTCTTCAGAACAATACGGCCTGCTTTCGTCTTCATACGAGCGCGGAAACCGTGAGTCTGTTTTCTCCAGTGATTGTTCGGCTGGAACGTCATCTTTGCCATTAGTCAACACCTCCTTACGTAGTGGCAGTGCCATTTATCTGCACCATAACAGACTAATTATAGCTAAGTCGGGCATGGCTGTCAATGAAAAAACCTTTACAAAAGACGGATTTATTCCTATTTTCTTCTGTTTTCTCTTTCATTTCCCAGTTTTCTTTGCATAAAAAAAAGAACGCCCCCGAAAGGTTCCGGAAGCGTCTTCTCAAAAGACTCAGGCCTGTGCTTTTTCTGCCATGGAAACGGCCCATTCTCCTGCGCGGCGGAAGTCGTCCTCATTCGGATGCTTTTCCGCTTCCTGCAGACGTGCCAGTCTGTCAGGGGTCATCGGATGGACGAGCTTGGCGTGCTCGCTGCGCTTTCCGATGTGGAAGGAATGAACGCGGCCCTGGCTGATGAAGGTGCCGAGGCATTCGGAATCTTCCGGAAGAAGTGCGGCTGCATTGTCGAGGTAATCCCTGGCTGCCTGGGAATCCGGATAGGTGCCGGCGGTTGCGAAGATGGCAACCTTCTTTCCATGCAGCGACTCGATCGTGCGGCGCGCAGTGAAGTCAGCTCCGCGGCGGAAGCCCCAGAAGCCGACGAAAATCAAATCATACCCGTCCACTGACGGCTGGCGGCCTTCCTCGAAAATGTCCTTTTCGCCCGGAAGCGCTTCATAAACGGCTTCGGCGATGGCTTTCGTATTTCCTGTACAGGAAGACCAGAGTACTAAAGATTTCATAGATAGTTCCTCCTCATTGAACTAATGATATGAACGGCGCCGGACTCTTGATTAAGCGCCTTTTTAATAGTACATGGAAGGGCGTTTTTTGTCAAAAGCGCGTTTGACACCGCTCTTCCCCTTCTCTTATGATGAATACAGAAAAAAGAAAGGAGGAGCCTCATGAAACGCTGGATCATGCATGTGGATATGGATGCGTTCTTCGCGTCCGTCGAGCAGAGGGACAATCCCGAGCTGCGCGGAAAGCCTGTCATCGTCGGCGGCGATTCCCGAAGAAGCGTTGTCGCCACGGCTTCGTATGAAGCAAGGAAGTTTGGCGTACACTCGGCGATGCCGTCGCTCAAGGCGCACGAGCTTTGCCCGGAAGGCATTTTCGTGAGGCCCCGTTTCGATGCTTACAAGAAAGCGTCGGATGAAATCCATCAGATCATGCTCCACTATGCCGATGCGTACGAGCCGATTTCCTTAGACGAAGCTTTCCTGGACATTTCGGGCATGGGCGAGAAATACAAGACGCTGGGTGCCATCGGTCGCGCGATCAAGAAAGAAATCTATGACAAGGTCCACCTCGTCGCCTCTGTCGGGATTGCGCCCAACAAGTTCCTCGCCAAGATGGCAAGCGACATGGATAAGCCGGACGGCCTTTTCATTATCCCTTACGGAAAGGAAAAGGAAATCCTCGCCCCGCTTCCCGTCCGCCGTCTATGGGGCGTCGGGAAGGTGACGGAGAAGAGACTCATCGCTTCGGGCTACAAGACGATCGCGGATATCCAGAATGCGCCGCCCGGCGAGCTGGAGTCGCTCTTTGGCAGCCGCGGCGGAGAGCTCCGTGCGCTTGCTTTCGGAAAGGACGACCGCCCCATCGAGTCCGAGCGGAAGATCAAGTCGATCGGGGATGAGGAAACGTACGAGCACAACCTGACCGATCCCGAGGAAATCGACAGGCAGATTGCCATCCACAGCGACATCGTCGCGCAGAGGCTCCGGAAGCACGATCTCACTGCCAGAACCATTTCCCTTAAAATCCGCTTCGGCTCTTTCGAGACGGTCATGCGCTCCATGTCCCGGGAAGACGGGACGAACCTGCAGGAGGAAATCTACGCGATGTGCCAGGAACTCCTCCAGCGCATCCCCATCCGGGAAGGCATCCGCCTGATCGGCGTCACGGGCTCGAATCTTTCCTCCGGCCCGCGCATGACGTCCCTCTTTTCCCATGACTGGGAGAAACGGGAAAAGGCCGCCCGCGCGATGGATGAGATTCAGAAGAAATTCGGCAGGCAGGCGCTCCGGAAGGGCTTCTGGCTGGAAGAAGAAGCGAAGAAGGACTCCGGGAAGGAAAAAAACAAGGATGAGTGAATTTCCTCCCCTGTTTTCATAGGCGTATAATAAATGTATATATAATGTAAGAAGAAAGGAGAACTTTCATGGTTAATGAAGATAGAATGAGACATACCTTCGAGGATCTCGTAAAAATCGACGCACCGAGCAAGGGCGAGCGCGAGGTCTGCGATTATCTGAAGAAGAAATTAAGAGCACTGGGCGCTGCCAAAATCACCGAGGACAATAACGGCTCGGTCAATGGCGGAAACAGCGGCAGCCTGATTGCTGTATTCAACGCGAATACGGAAGGCCTTCCTTCCATCGCGCTGACGGCTCACATGGACTGCGTGGAAAACTGCCGTGGCATCGAACCCGTCCTGGAAGACGGCGTGTACCGCTCCAAGGGCGATACGGTTCTTGGCGGCGATGACAAGGCAGGCGTTGCTGCCATCCTGGAAGGCCTTGCCCTGATGAAGGAAACGTACATCCCGCATGGCAAAGTCACTGTCATTTTCACCGTACAGGAAGAAATCGGGCTCTGCGGCTCCTCTTCCATCGAAGAAAAATACATCTCCGGCATCGATTTCGGCTATACGCTCGACGGCGACGGAGCTGCCGGCTCTGCTTATACCGCAGGACCGTCGGAATACACCCTCGACTTCACCTGCAAGGGCATCGCTGCCCATGCCGGCATGGCGCCTGAAAAAGGCACGAACGCCATCGCCATGGCAGGCCTTGGCATTTCCCTCTGCCCGACAGGAAGAATCGACGATGAAACGACATGCAACATCGGCCTCATCGAAGGCGGCACGGCCGTCAACATCGTTCCTGACCGCTGCGTCGTCCACTGCGAAGCAAGAAGCAGAAACGATGAAAAACTCGAAGCCCTTGTCGCTAAGATGGAAGCTGCCTTCAAGGAAGCAGCCGCCAAGTTCCCGGAAGGATCTTTGGAAATCAAGAAAGAAAAGACATATGACTCCTTCTGCATCAAAGACACCGATCCCGCCCTCCAGCTCTTCCGCGCCGCATGCGCTGAAGCAGGTTACCGCGTGACCGCTGGCCCCTCCGGCGGCGGCAGCGATGCCAACTGGTTCGGCACCAAGGGATTCCCGTCCCTCTTAGTCGGTGTCGGCATGACAGACTTCCATACGAACCGCGAATCCCTCAAAGTCAAGGACCTCTACGAAGCAGGCGATCTCGTCTACCATATCATTGAAGCAGAAAGCCACTTCGCAGGCCATTAATCCGATCATTCGGGCCGAAAGACCATTTCCTGAAAGGAGACGATTATGCTTCCACAGAAATTTTTCGACGTCCTGAAACACGAAGGCGTTGTATCCCTCACCACATGGGGCCGTGATGTCCCCCATGTCACAAACACATGGAATTCCTACCTCGTTATCACCGATGACGAGAGAATCCTCGCTCCCGCAGCCGGCATGCACCACCTGGAAGAAGACCTTGCCGTCAACGACCGCATCATCGTGACACTCGGCGCAAGAGAAGTCGAAGGAAGAAACGGCTACCAGGGCACCGGCTTCCGCGTAGAAGGCAAATCCCGCCTCGTCAGCGAAGGAAAAGAATTCGACATGATGAAGGAAAAATACCCATTCCTGAGATCCGTTCTGGAAATCACCGCAGAAACTGCTGTGCAGCTGCTGTAAGGGGGAAAGAAAAAAAAGAGAGAGCCATGTATGCGTACATACATGGCTCCTTTTGTGTGGAAAAACTCGGATTCCTTGGGAAAGAGAAAGACCGTAAAACCTCGCTTCGCTCGAGGGAGATAAACCTCCTCAGACGCCTCCGGCGCCAGCTCCCCCTACGGGGCGAGCTCGAACACCCTTAAACCTCGCTACGCTCGCGAAAGTCCAAAACCATAAAGCCAAGGCTGGCGCCCTTGAAGAAATACAACTCATCCGCCCCGTACACTAACTTATGAGATATTTGTGTTGCTGCCGCTGATGTCAACTGGTATACGGCGCACCTTCTCTTCCAGAGCAAGGTTAAAGGCATTCTTCCATGTCTGAAAAGGAAAGTGTTAGTGCCGCCAAAAGGTCCGGTTTTCCACTGTCTCTTCATTTTGACAATCAAAAAGCCCGTGATTGCTCACGGGCTTTTTTGATGCATCGGATTGGGCATTAGTTGCCGAATTCGTCGGCTCCGCCGAGTTCCTGGCGTTCCGGGTTCTTGACGTACTTAATCTGCTGGCAGACGCATTTGTCTTTCAGCTTGTACAGTTCCGGCAGGAAGTCCATCGCGCGGTTGAATGTCTCATCGTTGATGGAGTACTTAGTCCAAAGTCCTTCACGACGTGCGTTGACGACGCCAGATTCGATCAGAATCTTCATGTGGTAGGACAGTGTGGACTGTGACAGCGTGAAATTGGAAAGAATGTCGCCTGCGGACATTTCGCGGCAGGAGAGCATGTCTACGACTCTCAAACGTGTCTCATCAGACAGCGCCTTGAAAATGCTTGCGAATTCCTTGTAGCTTGGCTGGAAATCCATGATAAAAGGCTCCTTTCTGAACCTATGTATCCGGGCGGTCACCGATTCATTCAAGATTATCCTCAATTCCTGCAATGAAAAAACGGAAAGGATTTCCCTTCAACAGATCACTAGATCCGCACTTCCTATCCCTCCGGCGCGGCCTGAGGTCTATCTATGAACCAGCTGACTCCTGAGACGTTCATCAAAAATTAATGGTGAATCCTATCCAATCGATACATTTAAATATTTTGCTCAAAACCATTGTAACTCACAAAGCCGCTTCTGTCAATCCAAATTTCTAGATATTGGGAAAGTTCATAACCTGACATCACATATGATAGAAAACAGATTGTTCGACACAATAGCGAGCTTTCTCTATAAGTAACATTATTCTAATGCATATTTGCGATTTTGTCACTAAAAAAATTAATAACTATTCATTTTGGCACAAACTTTTTTAAACCTATCGAAATTTTTATACCTATATTACTAAATGTTTCTTTCTGTGCATCGAAAGGCACAAAGCTCGATACTCATTGATGAAAATAAAAGGAGCAACAGGAATGTGTAATCATTTCTGCAGCTCCTTTTGTGCCGGGATATTCGGTCGGAGGATGATCCAACAGAAGTATTTATTTGTGTTATTTGAAAACCGACTCAAAGAAAAAGTAAAACATAAAAACCGTACAGCCGCCTTGCAGGCTGAGAAATGATGTTTCAGACGCCTCCGGCGCCAGCTCCCCCTACGGGGCGAGCTCTGACACCCTTAAACCAAGGCTTTGCTTTGAGGAAAGCCATAAAACCTCGCTGCGCTCGTGGAAAGGCAAGGTCAAGACCGGCCTGCGGCCCTTCTTCACGTCTGGGAAGGCGAGTAATTCGCTCAGCGTCCCGGATTATTTCTTGAATGTCCAGTATCTGGGGACGAAGATGTCTTCGAAGAGGTTGATGGCGAAGTTGTCGGTGAGGCCGGAGATGTAGTCTACGGCGGCCTGGGGGATGTTTCCTTCTGCCAGGACGACTTGTTTTTCAGGAAGGCGGCCTTCGTGGTAGGTGCCGTCTTCTTTCTTTTCTGTGTAGTAGTCGTAGAGCATTTTTACGACGTTGCTGCCGCGTTTCCTGTCCGGGATGAGGGAGGCGGACATGTAGACTTCATCGAACATGAAGCGGCGGAATTTGAGGAGGATTTCGTCTCCTTCTTTTGACATGTGGATGTCGTCTTCGTGTGTTTTCATGGAGTTTTCCACGACTTCGGTGACGAGGGCAGTGATCATGGATGAGTGGGTGACGCCGATTTTTGCTTTGACGTCTTCGGGAAGTTCGGCTGCGCTGATGAGGCCCATGGTTTCTGCGTCTTCGTAGTCGTGACAGAGGTAGGCGATGCGGTCGGCGTACTTGATGAGGCTTCCTTCGAGGGTGCTGGCTTTGAGTTTGCCGCAGTGGTTGAGGATGCCGTCTTTGACCTGGACGGTGAGGTTCAGTCCTCTTCCGTCGCGTTCGAGTTTGTCGACGATGCGGACGCTCTGTTCGTTGTGTTCGAAGTGGCCGGTGATTTCCTGCAGGGCCTGTTCTCCTACGTGGCCGAAGGGGGTATGGCCGAGGTCATGGCCTAAGGCAATGGCTTCGACGAGGTCTTCGTTCAGGCGAAGGGCTCTTGCCATGGTGCGTCCGATCTGTGCGACTTCGAGGGTGTGCGTCATGCGTGTCCTGTAATGGTCGCCCATCGGCGCGATATAGACTTGTGTCTTGTGTTTGAGACGGCGGAAGGAATTGCTGTGGAGGATCCTGTCTCTGTCTCTCTGGAAGGCAGTTCTCAATGGATCTGGTGCCTCGTCTCTGTCTCTCGTGGAATTCACGGACAGAAATGCTCTATCGCAGACGATCTTGCTTTCTATTTCTTCACTCCGTTCGCGGATTTGCATAAAAGACCTCCTTGTATAAAAAGCGGCTTGCCGCTCTGGTATATGGATACATGTCTATATTTTACCATAGAAATGAGAAAGAGTCTCATAATTCTCTAAAACCGGAATAAAAAAGAATGCGCACCTTTCGATACGCATTCTTTGATCTTAATATTTATCTCCGTATGTTTCCTTGTTTTTCTGGACGATGGCCATGATGCGGCTGGCTGTCTCTTCGATGGCTTTGTTGGATACATCGAGGACGAGGCAGTGGAGCTGGCGCATGACTTCCTTGGCATAGGAGAGTTCGTCTTCTATGCGTGCAATGTCCGTGTAGTTGGCTGCGCCGGAGAAGCCGAGCGCTTTCATGCGTTCGCTTCTGATGGTATTGAGTTTGTACGGATCAATGATGAGTCCGATCAAACGGTACGGCGGCACGTGGAAGATTTCTTCCGGAAGCGGTACTTCCGGTACGAGCGGCAGGTTTGCCACTTTGAATTTCTTGTGTGCCATGTACATGGACAGCGGTGTCTTGGATGTACGGGATACGCCGAGCAGGACGACGTCTGCTTTGGCGAAGCCGGCCGGATTCTTTCCGTCGTCGTACTTGACGGCGAATTCAATGGCTTCTACTTTCTTGAAGTATTCTTCGTCAAGTTTGTGGATGATTCCAGGTTTCATTCTTGGCTTCGTGGTGGTGATGGTGCCCACGGTATCCATCATCGGTCCCAGGATGTCGACGTAGCGGACGCCTTTAGCGTCGGCAATTTTTTCAAATGTTTCGCGCAGCTCACGGCTGACGAGTGTATGACATACGACAGCATTGTGTGATGCTGCTTCGTCGATGACTTTCTGAATCTGTTCTGCGTGACGGATGAATGGCACGCGGATGATATCGATGTCTTCATCGAACTGGCTGATGGTGGCTTTCGCTACGCTTTCAGCCGTTTCCCCGAGGGAATCGGAGACGACATAGACTTCCGGTATTTTAGCCAAAGACATAACCCCCTCTTATTGTTTGCCTTTTCCCAGATCGAGGAAGAGACGAGTGATATTTGTTTTAGAAATACGGCCCTGGAGAATGAATTTCTTCTCCCCTCCCACGTCCTTAAAGGTGCCTACGGGCAGGCAGTCAATCTCGTAGTCGATGAGTTTCTGGGCAATGGAGACCATATCTTCTTTCGGTTCGGCGTAGATCATCTTCGAGCGGGATGTCATGACCATGGAGATCGGCACCTTCGCGAGGTCTTCTCGTCCCATGGCTGCTTTCAGCAGATCTTTTCTGGAAACGACGCCAAGTACGTCGTCTTCTTTGCCTACGAAGAGTGTGCCGATGTCTTCTGTGAAGAGGAGTACGGCTGCATCATAGGCGTTCGTGTCCACGTTGACCACGATCGGGCGTGACATGCAGGATTCTGCTGTGCAGGAACGGATTTCAGCGGCTGCGGGGTCTTCCCCGCCTCCGAGATAGTAATAGCCAAGTCTGCGGCGCGCGGCAATGACTTCTCCGGAAAGAAGGACTGCCAGATCGCCGCGCAGGGCGCTTCGCGTAACGTGAAGGCGCTCGGCTATCATTTCGCCCGTGATAGGTCCGTTCTCCCTCACGATGCGCGTGATTTCTTTTTGACGGCCGGTTAACTGCATCTTGTACCTTCCTTTTCTTCTGCTTGACAGAAATTTATGGCAAACCGGGACTGCATAAACAGCCCCGGAAATGCCGGATCTTTACATTTGACCGGCAGGAAAATGTCCGGAGATTTTTCCAGCGCGCCGGTTTATTTCATTACCAGGTATAGTCGGTCAGATCCTGGAGTCCTCTGCCGGTAGCAGCGTCAAGCATGAGTCTCTGTTCGATGCGTGCGACGTTTCTCTTGGTGGCTTTGACCATGTCCGGGTTGACGGATACGTAGTCGATGCCGCTCTTGACGAGGAATTCAGTGAAGTCCGGGTATACGGACGGTGCCTGTCCGCAGATGGAAACGGTCTTGCCGTCCTTGTGTGCGGTGGCGATAAGGTGACGGATAGCTCTCTTGATAGCCAGGTTTCTTTCATCGAAGAGTGCGGAAACAGTGTCGTTGTTTCTGTCGCAGCCAAGGATGAGCATGGTCAGATCGTTGGATCCGATGGAGTAGCCGTCGACGAACTGGTTGAACTGGTCAGCCAGGATGATGTTGGACGGGATTTCTGCCATCAGGAACAGTTTGAAGTCCGGGCCTCTTTCGAGTCCTTCTTCTTTCATGATAGCGGTAACTTTAGCTGCTTCGTCTACGGTTCTGCAGAACGGGATCATGCAGTTCAGGTTCTTCAGGCCGAATTCTTCGCGGACTTTCTTGACTGCTTTCAGTTCGAGGCGGAATGCAGCGGTGTATTTCGGATCATAGTAACGGGAAGCGCCTCTCCAGCCGAGGAGGTCTGCCGGTTCTTCCGGTTCGTATTTGTCGCCGCCCTTGAGGTTTCTGTATTCGCCGGACTTGAAGTCGGAGAAGCGCAGAACAACGGGTCTTGGAGCGAGTGCACGGCATACTTTGGAAATGCCTTCAGCGAGCATGTCGATGACTTTTTCCGGTTTGCCCTGTTCGATGAGGTACAGCGGATGTTCATGGATGAATGTGGTCCAGATGAATTCTTCGCGCATGAGGCCGATGCCGTCGCATGGCAGTGCGGAGTATTTGTCAGCGAGGTCCGGATCGCCGAGGTTCATCATGACGCCTGTGCCGGTCGGTGCGAAGTATTCAGCCTGTACGACCTGAGTGCCCTGGACCTGAGCGGTTTCAGCCTGCTGCGGTTTTACAAGGTCAGCTACGATGCCTTCGTAAACGATGCCGTTCTGTGCATCGATGGTGATGTCGTCGCCAGTCTTGAGAACGGAGGTAGCTTCTACGCTGCGGCTCTTTGTGCCGACAACGCATGGGATGCCGAGTTCACGGGAAACGATGGATGCGTGGCAGGTCATGCCGCCAGCGTCGGTAACGATGGCAACTGCTTTCTTCATAGCCGGTACCCAGTCAGGAGAGGTCATCATGGTTACGAGGACTTCGCCTTCCTTGAATTCGTCGATGTCTTTCGGATCAGTGATGACGTGGCATTTGCCGGAAGCCATTCCCGGGGAAGCCGGAAGACCTTTAACGAGTACCTTATGATCAGTTGTCATTTTCATTTCAGTGCCTGCCTTCTTTTCTTTATTTCTCTTGGACCAAACGGTTTCAGGACGAGCCTGCAGGATCCAGATGCGGTCCTGATGATCTACAGCCCATTCCATATCCATGTAGCAGCCATAGTGTTTTTCAATGGCTTTAGCGTATTTAGCAAGGGTTACGACCTGTTCATCGGTCAGAGCCTGGGATTTTGCCAGGTTTTCCGGAACGGTTCTTTCTTCTACGTCCCCGCCTTCCTTGCGGACGAGTTCAATGGATTTTTCATTGATCTGACGGCTCTTAATGGTAAGGTCGTCTTTGTTGACGATGAAGTTATCCGGGGTAACTGTGCCCTGTACGACGTATTCGCCGAGGCCCCAGGATCCTTCGATCATGATGGTGCTGTCGTCGCCGTTTGCGATGTTGACGGTGAACATAACGCCTGCGACTTTGGAGTCAGCCATCATCTGGACAGCTGCGGAAAGAGCCACGTTTTCATGGTCGAAATTCTTCTTGGCTCTGTAGTATACAGCGCGGTCAGTGAAGGTGGAAGCATAGCATTCCTTGACCTTGCGGATGACCATATCGCGTCCGGTAACGTTGAGGTAGGTGTCCTGCTGGCCTGCGAAGGAAGCGTCCGGCAGATCTTCAGCGGTAGCGGAAGAACGGACAGCCACATAAGGATCTTTTTCATTGACCTTCTGTGCGAGTTCTTCGTATGCATCACCGATAGCCTTTGCCAGGTCTTCCGGCATTTCTGCAGAAGCGATGCTTTCGCGGATCTTTGTGCAGACTTCATGGAGTTCCACGGAGTCTTCTACATCGGTCAGGTCTTCAAGCAGTTCATGGATCTTCTTGTTCTGTCCTGTTGTTTCCATGAAATATCTGTAAGCATGAGCTGTCGTAGCGTATCCATACGGTACCGGCACGCCCGTGGAAGTCGTCAGTTCGCCCAGGGAAGAAGATTTCCCGCCAACCAGTGCGACATCTTTTCTGTGCAGTTCGTCAAACCATAAAACATAAGCTTTCTCTACGTCCATCATATCCTCCTAGAAATGAAGAAAAGAATTAGTTTGAAATGTACACTTAATCTCAAATTTCTTTACTAATAGTATACCTAAAATGATACGTTGTCAAATGCTTAATCAAAAAAAGAGGGATACTCAAAGGAAATAAACATATGCTTTTCGCATCCATGAAGCAATTCATGCTGATTTACTCATCTTTGAAAGAAGGATGAAGCTTCCCCTATTTCGCTTATCCTGTAGATTTTGAAGAGTTCCTCCCTATTTGTCTACAAAAGAGCGATTGGTGTATACAGCTTCATTAAAATCTTATATAAAGACTTATAAGAAAGATATGGTGTACGCTTTTGGGCAATAAAAAAGAGCTGTGGCAGAATGATTAACCATTTTGCCACAGCCCTTTAAGATCTGATTACAGGATGAAGTAGCGTACTTCAATGTAAGCAGCTGCGATAAAGAGGGAGAGAAGCATCAGAGGGAAGCACCATTTCATGAATGTGCCGAAGGAAATGTTGTGACCTTCCTTCGCTGCGATAGCGACCATGATGACGTTCGGGGATGCACCGATCATCGTGCCGTTGCCGCCGAAGCAGGCGCCGGTAGCCAGTGCCCACCACATGTAGTCGGCATGGCTGATGCCCATGAGGCTCTGCATATCCTTGATCAGAGGAATCATGGTAGCCGTGAACGGAATGTTGTCGATGAATGCGGACGCAATGCCGGAGAGGAACAGGATGAGGTATGTGATCAGATGGTAGTTGCCGTTGACGAGTTCGATGCCCCACTGAGCGATCGCCGTGATGACGCCGGCATTTTCCATACCGCCGACCAGTACGAAGAGGCCCATGAAGAACATCAGTGTATCCAGGTCGACTTCCTTCATGATTTCGTCCGGGTTAAGGCCGCAGACGAAGAGGGCAACGAAGCCGCCGGTCAGGGCGACGGTAGCGGACTGCAGTCCGAAGTAGCCGTGTACGACGAAGCCTGCAATGGTCAGTGCCAGGACTGTCAGGGAACGGTTGAAAATCTTTCTGTCTTCAATGGCAGAAGAAATATCGATAGCATCGACTTCTTCCTGGCTCATGTGCTTGGACGGCAGTTCCTTCCTGAACATGAAAAGGATGCAGACAAGCGTTGCTGCGATAACGATCAGCACGACTGGAGCCAGATTGATCAGGAAGTCGTTGAAGTCGAGGTGCGTAGCGGAACCGATCATGACGTTTGGCGGGTTGCCGATCATGAGGGCTGTACCACCGATGTTGCACATCAGGATTTCAGAAACAAGGATAGGTACGGGAATAATGTGAAGCATACGACAAAGAGAAATCGTCATCGGCGCAATCAGGAGGGCTGCCGTGACGGAGTCAATCATAGCCGCACCCACTGCGGTGACGAGAGAGAGCAGGACGAGCAGCTCTCTTGGAGACCCTTTGGACATTTTCATCGCCCACAGGGCCAGCAAACGGAAGAAACCGGATTTCTTGACGACGGCAATCAGGATCATCATGCCGCACAGAAGACCGATTGTATTGAAGTCAATGAACTGTTTGATGGCTTCATCCTGCGTAACATAGCCGCAGTAGAGCATCGCACCGCCGCCGAACATGGCGCAGATCGTACGCGGAATCTTTTCTGACATGATAGCGACGTAAGTCAGAACGAAAATAGCAATTGCAAGGTAAAACTGCATCGAACCACTCATGAATTATCAGAACTCCTCTCAGACCCGAATCTTGAAGGGGCTCCCATTCCCCTTCCCGGATTATTTTATATATTTTAGCACAATGCATAAAAGAAATAAATAATCA
Source organism: Dialister sp. CAG:357 (assembly GCF_000435155.1). Taxonomy (NCBI): domain Bacteria; kingdom Bacillati; phylum Bacillota; class Negativicutes; order Veillonellales; family Veillonellaceae; genus Dialister; species Dialister sp. CAG:357. The sequence continues at coordinate 34,693 of NZ_FR896361.1, forward strand.
ATTATGCATGTTTATATTTATTTCTCATAGCATGCAATCTATTATTCCTTAAATTCATTATGGTACGCCTTATGTTTCCATAAGTTCATCGAAGATGCATATAATGTAAAAATAATAAGTGGAAAGAAGATGCAAATGAGGCCGGCTGCAATAAAAAAGACACAAAAAAAGAACTGTAAAAATGATGTCTCATTTCTACAGTTCCCTTGAGGATCCGTTGGCAGGGGTAGGTGGAGTCGAACCACCGATAACGGAGTCAAAGTCCGTTGCCTTACCGCTTGGCTATACCCCCATATATGATCAGGCAAGCCGTGAAATTAGGTAAAAAAAATGGGGCGAGTGGTGGGGCTCGAACCCACGCATAACGGAGCCACAATCCGCCGTGTTAGCCGCTTCACCACACCCGCCACATATAGAGTCATATGACCAGAGCCATATGACGTTGATAATCATATCACATACGGCACGCCTCGTCAATTCTTTTTCGCTATTTCCGTCTGATTTTTGTAAAAATTTATCTCTGGATTATCTGCGGAAAAGATTTCTGCGATCTCTTTTATTTTATATATCTATTATATAGCACTTAAGGGATATGTCTGAATGTCCTTTTCCTTCAACGAACCATTCCCTTTGTAAATTTTGAAATGACAAGAGCGGCGTTCAAACGTATAATAATAAATAAGGCGGATTGTATAATTAAGTTGAACACTTAAA
>NZ_FR896362.1:0-8206 GCF_000435155.1 Dialister sp. CAG:357
TATTCATCCCCCAAATTTCCGTGAAGAGCCAGAAAAAAACATGCGGCGGGCCCCATTTTCGTCCTTCCATCATTCACCGCTCTCCCCGTCCCCACGCAAAAAGGCTCTCTTTCGAGAGCCTTTTTGCCTTCCATCCTTCATACCATTCTTCTATCCTGCCTACGCTTCTTCCTGGAGGCGTTCGATGCGGCCGCTGATGGTGCTCAGGCTGTAGAGCACTTTGGAAGCTTCGCTTTCCTGATACGGCTTTCTTGCGGTGACCGTTCCCTCCATTTTCTGGCCGTCGATGCCAGCCGGAAGGAGGACTGTGTCGCCCTCCCGGATCGATTCGTCATCTGTTACGTAAAGACGGGAACCATCCTTCGTTTCTACGCGAAGGACATACCGGCCCCTTCCTTCCTCCAGACGGCCATTGAAAAGCCAGAGCGGATATGGCCGCGCCAGCGTTTCTCTGATGAGGCGGCTGAGTTCGATGTCGCCTGCCTCGTATTCGTCATGACAGAGGTGGCCGCGGATTTTCTTGCGCATGCCATCCTCCATCGTTACTGTCATTTCCCAGCATCCTGGATTGTCTTTCTTTTTCTTCTTTTCATAGTTTTCAGCAAAGTACATGCTGATATGCTCGAAGATGTTTTCGACATCCGGTTTGGTGATATAAAAGGTATCGGACCAGGCTTTCACATAGCCGCTTCTGATATCTCCGAATACGTATCGTGAGATCTTCACTTCCCCGTTTGACCAGATCGTCACGTGCTGTTCCACTTCATCGGCCGGCGACGGCGATACGCCGTACTTCAGCCTTGTGGAAATGATTTTTATTTTGTCAAAGCTCATGGTTTCTCCATACTCACGCAGACCTCGGGCTCTTCCTTCCCTTGCCTGCGCCTTCCATCAGTATAAAATCGGTTTCCCGAAAGGTATCTGTTCTTCGCCCTGCACTTCATCCATGCCTCTCTGCAGCGCTTCGATGTTGTATGCGATCTTCCTCGTCGTGACGAGCCCGGCTCTGGATGTGCCCATGAATGGTAGCATGGCCGCGCGGATCAGCGGGAAATTGTACATATACACCGTATGCCAGGCTCTCGGCACGATGCAGAGGCAGGAGTGCGGAATCCACTGGGATGCGGCAAAGGCAGTCACCATCGGGCAGTGGGTGTCGCCGTCTCCGCATACGAGGAGGACGGGACATTCAATCTGCGAAAGGAAATCTTCATCGATCTCCAGTGAATGGAGGTAGCTGATCTGCGTATTGAAGATTTCTTCGGCCCTTTCGGGTTCCGGCATGAGGGCTTCCTGCTGAGCGATAAAATCCGGATCAGCATTGACGACGTCCGAAGAGGGAATCGATGACGGGATGAATCCCTTCTTCAGCGTTCCTGCTCCGATAGCGACGATGCGATCGACTATCTCAGGTTCCTCGATGGCCGCTTCCATGGCAGCATAAGCACCATCGCCCACGCCGACAATCATGACGGGATCTTCCGCCTCTTCATGAATGACGGCCAGGACGTCTGCTGCTTTCTGCGAAAGGGAAAAAGGCATATGACCCATTTCCGACTTCCCCTGTCCGCGTGAAGAAACGACGATGACGCGGTAATACTCGCGTATTTCATCGATCATGCTTCCCAGCTCATAGGAACAGCCGGTGCCCCCTTCATTCAGGATGACGACATCATCCCCCAGCCCATACACTTCGTAGTAAATCTTTGCGTCACCAGATGTGACGTAGTGCCCCGCTTCCGGATTATTTCCATACGGGGTTTCGCTGCCTTCCGTAAATTGAGGCTGCAAAAAGTACCGCATAACGCATCCTTCTTTCGTGCCCGCCCCGGGCCTTACTTCCATCCTCCACTCCCGCGAAGGGAGTTCTCCACAAAGGATTTAGTGATTGTCTCCCAGATTCCCGCTCTCCAGAATCTTATCATTGTAAGCCACTTTCTTTGACGGAAGGAGATCAGATTCCTTCGCATCAAGGAAAGGTTCTATTCCTGCCCATACGACAGGAAAATTATCCAAGAACGCCGTGTGCCATGCTTTCGGCACGATGAGGAGGCGTCCGTTCTTCAGAAGATCCGCCGCTTCGACCATCGTCACCATCGGTGCGTGGTCGTCTTCGTCCCCTGCGATCAGAAGGACGGGGCATTCGATCTTCCCAAAGTTTTCCTTGCCCACTTCCATGCCGTTCCAGAATTTCATGTAGTCCTTCATGAAGGACCCCCAACGCTCCGGTTCCGGCATCAGCTTCTTCTGCTGTGCAAAGAAGGCAGGATCGACTTTTTCAAGCGCTTCCACATCGATATCGGCTGAGAAATATCCCTTTCTCAGAGTACCTGCACCGATCGCTGCGATTCTTTCCACGCGCTCCGGCGCAAGGACGGCTGTCTCATACGCGGAATAGGCGCCGTCGCTGAAACCGACGATCATTGCTTTCTTCACATGCGCTGCATCCATGACAGCAAGGACATCTTCGCCTTTCTGTTTGTAGGTCAGAGGCGAATGACCGATTTCTGACCGGCCGTGGCCTCTTGTCGACATGACGATGACTTCATGGTTCTTCCTGAGTTCATCGATGATGCATCCCATTTCATAAGGAGTGCCTACGCCGCCTCCATGAAGAACGACGACCGGCGTTCCCTTGCCGTAGACTTCATAGTACAGCCTGGCATCACCGGACTGTACATAATGGCCAGCTTTTTCATTATTCCCATACGGTGTGCTGCTTCCCACAGCGTCCGCTTTTTCCGTGAACCAGCGAAGCGGCTGTGCTTCCTTCTGCTCCACGACGCCTGCCGTTCCATCTGCCGGCAGCGCTGCATAGGCTGCCTGTGCATCATGGATGCCATAAGCGGCCAGCACGCCTGCGCCAAGCGCGAGCGATGCAAGCCATTTCAACTGACTGTGTTTCTTCATATACTCTCCTCTAAGACTTTCATCAAAGGCCGTTACGGTTCATTGAAAAGCCAGAGGCGCGGTCTTGAAACTGCCTCGCGGATCTTGTCGCCAAGTTCGTTCAGCTTGGCCGAGCATGACGGAATCGAATTCTCATCGATCGGTATATACTCTCCCGATACCGTCAGGACATTTCCGTCTTCGTCCTCGATAGAAACGACCCAGCAGTTTCCTTCACCCTTGTCCTCTCCGCCAGACTTTTCTCCAAAGAAGGCTCCCAGAAGATTCAGGATTTCCTCTGCTTTTTCAGATGGGATCTCCAGATGCTGGTCCGGACAATCATACGTCTTCGTCTCCGCCGATTCGCCCGGATTCTGTCCCGTGATTGTGACGTTTCCGCCGCGTCCGATCGTGACCGTCTGTCCCTTTTCAGTGCCCGGCGCCTCCGCCTCCTTCACTGAAGCAAGCCTCGACTCGATCGTAATCTTCGCTGCTTTCATGATCTCTCCTTTGCCGGATATCCGGCTACTCATCACTGCCGGTGAAGAGCCGGAAATCCCTCCGCCGCAGCATCTTTCTTGTCAGTCCGTCAAGGAAACGGGCGAAGGAGTCCCTGGCTTCCGCAAAGCCTGTCTCCGTCCACTTCGTCCCGTCCTCAAGCTGCAGCTTCACTTCCCAGATTTCATCACCCCTGACAGGCTCCCTCTCCGGGTGCATGGAAAAAATGCGCTGGTACTCGAAAAGAAGCTCCTTCGCTCTTTTCCCCGGAATCTGGAAATCTTCCTCGCTCTTGACCTTGAGCACAGGTTCCTTTTCGGATTTTGTCTTTTTATATGCAAACCTCTTGACCGAAATACGGCCGTTTCTGCGGATTGTGACCTCCTCGCGGACCTCACTTCCCGCGGGAGCCTTGAAGGCATTCTTATTCTCTGATGTCACCCTGACCTTCTTCAGCTCCGGAATACCGTCTCTCATTATCCCTCCTGAAAGATCGTCTCCGTGTCTTTATTCTCCTGCAAGCAGACGATACATCACATGGATGTCTTCGTATTCGCCCTCTTTATTCTTGAAGCCTCCCGGGATGATGCCCAGGTCCGTGAAGCCAAGACGCAGGTATAGATGGTACGCATGGACATTGGAAGCGACCACTGCATTGAACTGGAGAATCTGGTAGCCGAGCGCCTTTGCCTGCTTCAGGCAGTCCTTCACGAGAAGCTCACCCAAGTGGAGCCCCCGGCAGCTGCTCTTCACTGCATAGCTGGCATTGGCAATATGGCCGACGCGGCCGATATTGTTCAGATGAAGAATGTAGAGGCCGATGATTTCGCCATCAAGCTCAGCGACAGCCGTATACTGCGCGCGGAAGAAATCTTCTGCTTCCTCAGGTGTCTTGAGTCCTCCGATCTGAGGAAATGCATTTCCTGCATCCACGACCTCATTCCATATCTGAGCGGCCTCCTTCGCATCCTCACCCTTGAAAGGACGGATGACGACATGAGCCCTTGCCTCATTCTCTTCGCTTTCCTTCTTCTCCTTCGGTTCCTCAAAAAGACTTGCCTTGCCGAAGACAGCGCTGAAATCATCGATAACAAGCGGTGCCTGATCTTTTGTGAACTTTGTCTTCTCGACGACGACAGCCACCTTCTTCGTCAGATCCACATCGATCGGCACGACCACGCGGTCGCCCTCTTCGATCAGCGGATCATCCGTCAGATAATAGTAGCGCTTGCCGCCCTTGACGAATTCAACCGTGAGGAGGATGTATCCTTCCTCCCAGCCCGTCTTGCCAGGCCTTCCATCGAAGAGCCAGAGACCGTAGCGGCGTTCCAGCTTTTCACGGATAAGCTGATTAAGATCCTTATCCCCAAGCTTGTACTCACCCTCGAGCGGGCCTGCTGCACGGTACTTCTGTCCCTCATCATCGGTCATCGTCAGTTTCCAGCCGCCGATATCCGTCGTGATTTCCGGAGTTTCCCAGTACTGGAAATATCCTGCACACGTTTCGAGGATTTCTTCTGCGTCCCCCTGCGGGATGCGGAATTCCTCATTCGATGCGACTACATTATCTACCGTTTCATCGCCGAAAAGGATTCGCTGCACACGCACGCGGCCGCTGGCATGAATCGTCACCCGCTGCTCCACTTCATCATTGAATTCCGGACGCGGGCGGAATGCTGTACTGGCTGAACTGATTTTGATCTTAACTAACTTCAATGGTAAGCCCCTTTTCTACTTATTTGATATAGTGAATCCTCGTCTCGTCGAAGCGATTCTGCTGCGGGCGCATCGGACGTGCCGGATAGCCTATCGCAAGCAGACAGAAAGGATCATACTCTTCTGGAAGATCGATGGCTGCTCTCGTATTGGCCATACGTTCCTCTTCCGGATAAACCCCAAGGTAAACGCCGCCCAAGCCCAGGTTATCTGCCTCGAGCCAGACGTTGCCGGCGCAGAGCGCCATATCCTGCTGAATCTTTTCAGGGAACGACAGCTTTTCCTTCCTGCATGCCAGAGCAATAATGAGCGGAGCTCCTGCTGCGCATGCGGAATGCTTGCTGACCTTGGAAAGCGCCTGGATCGTGTCCTTATTCGTGACCACATAGAACACCCACGGGCGCTGATTGCCTGCACTTGGCGCCTGCATGCCTGCATGGAGCATCTCTTTGATCTTCTCCTCTTCTACAGGCTGATCCTTGAACTGACGTACACTTACGCGGTGAAACAGATTATCCATCATCTGCCTCCTTCTTTTACGACGCGGCCCTTGGCGGCAATCCCCGGCCGCACCTCCGCGCTATTTTGATTATATTAAGTATACCATAAAACACATAGAAACCAATGAATTTATTTATCCACGGTCAATAAAAAATCTCCATGATATCAAATCCGTCATACCCTACGGAGAAGAATCATGGAGTCTTTTTTTCGGTCTTCCAGCCGTCTCCGATTCGGTTCAGAGTCAATTTTCCTTATGTGAGAAATGACGGTCGATCGGACCGCTCCACCAGCGTCCGGAGAGGACATGATGGATGATGATATCCTTCGCTTCCGGATCGATCGAATCATCCGCCTCAAGCGCACGGATGACATCCTCATACGTTTCATGCGCTGTGATCTGTCCGGCCGCAGCCGTATTCCCGTCCGTATGAATGACCAGCGAGCCGAAGCCATCCTTGGCCGTCATCCACTTCTGCCATTCCGGAAGGCCGTTTCCATTTGGATTTCCTGTCCTCATGAAATTTCCTATATACTGCTGGATCATGCGCTTCATATCCTGGAAGCCAGGGTTGTCGAAAGCATGAATCGGGAAATCTGCCGTCGTCGACGTTGCCCTGCCCGTCACGCACGGAATCCATATCCCATGCACGGAGCCTAAGAGAAGCGCTGCCGCATCCCCGACGATTTTCGGATCGTCTCCATAATCGATCGTCAGTGTATAAATAGGCGCCCTGTACTTCCCGACAAGCATCGATGCCGGAGCATCCGCATTGAACAAGCGGTACATCGCGCTTCCGTACTTCTTGGCAAATTCGAATTCCTTCCTCATTTTCTCATTCGTCAGGATGGAACGGTCTGCCACATACGGAGCGAAGTAAGGATCCTGCGCTGCATAGATCGAGAACTCATCCGTCCCCGTTTCCATCATAAGAGGCACGGTGGTAAATGTCTTCGACTTGAAGCCCATCGAGTCAAGCACGATGCCATTCGGATAGAGATGCGGGAATTCTTTCATACGGATATACGCCGGGCCGAAAGCCTTGGCAAGTCTCCCTGCGGGAAGTCCCAAGAGGTAATCCCTCACCTCCGGCGCATCCGAAAGGAGCCATTCCTCTGCCTCTGACAGATACGGCTTCACATGATTTTCCACGACAAGCGGAGTCAGGTGCTCTGCAAAAATTTTCTGCGACGTTTCGATTTCTGCCGTCGTCATGCCGCCGCTGAAAGAAATCGCCTTCTAGAAATATCCCTTCGCATCCGGCGAAATAAGAAGCTCCATCACATCACGTCCGCCCGAAGAGAAACCGGCGATCGTAATATTTCCGGGATTTCCCCCGAAGCTTACAATATTGTCCCTCACCCAGGAAAGGCCGCGGATGGCATCCAGGATTGCAAAATTTCCTGAAGCCTGCGCCGGGTCCTCACCCTTGATGGCACGAAGCGGATTGAAGCCAAGTGCACCCAGACGGTAATTCACGCTGATAGCGATGACGTTTGCTGCATAAGCGAACTCCGTGAAATCCACCTGATCCGCCCCGTCAATCTGGTTGTTTCCCCCATGCAGGAAGAACATGACAGGCAGCCCCGTCTGCTGCGTATCCGGGCGGTAAATATCCATATTGAGACAGTCCTCGACACCCGTCAGCACGCCGTCGCGGTTCACATGGATTCCCATCGGCCCGCTCAGCGTCGCATCACGCACGCCATCCCAGGCATCCGGATATTCAGGAAGCGACCAGCGCTCCGCCTTGCCATAGGGCACGCCCCGGAAAACAAGCGTCTTTCCGCTGCGATACCCTTCCAGGCATCCGTACCGCGTATTCTGTATCGTGTCGTACCAGTACTTCGATGCCACCCTGTCTCTGAAATGCATCCTTTCATTCCCCCTGTATCCGTATATCTAAACACTTTTGTTCATTTTCTCTTTATTTTCTTTATTATACCATTTTTTATGTGACAATTCGTAACAAACTGCCCTAAAAAATGTACGTTTCTGCACAACTATACAGCAAAGTCCGGATGGGCGGCGTATACAGAAAGGATCGTTTCTGCGAAATCCTCCGCATCGCGGCTCCCGCCGTCCGCATGAGAGAGAAGGACGCAGGGAATCCTCTCCTCGCAGTCGAAGAGCGTCCAGGCAAATTCCCCATTATGATCATCAAGGAAACCGGGCGCCAGGCATACGCCCCTTCCCGCTGCCACATTTGTCAGCGTCGTCTCATGATCATGACTCGTGAAGAAATCCACGCCCACCTCCTCGATCATCCGCTTCTGCACACGGCGAAGAGGCGGAGGCGAACCGCCGCCCACCATCAGAGTGCGGCCGCGAAGATCCTCCGGACGGACGATATCCTTCCCTGCAAGCGGGTCGTCCTTCTTCGTGATGAGATAGATCCGGCTGTCAAAGAGCGGATAGGAATGCACATCAGGGATACCCTTCGCATCTCCTGCCATGGCAAAGATCAGATCCTCCTCGCCCTTCAGGAATGAAGAGAAATCCGAGAAAGGAAAGAAATGCGGCATCACCGTCACATCCGGATGCGTCTTTTCAAATGCCTTCATCGCCTCTGGAAGACAGTACAGACACGACCGCATCGGA
>NZ_FR896362.1:8240-9730 GCF_000435155.1 Dialister sp. CAG:357
CAATCATCACTGCACTCCGGTACCTCGCGCTGAAATTCTGCCCCTGCTCGATGGCGGCCTTCAGCTCCTCGCGGATATTCCTGAGCGTCTGAAAGAACTGCTCTCCTGCCGGCGTCACCTCCGCACCGCGGCCTGAGCGAAGGAAAAGAGCAAGACCGATCTCATTCTCCAGCGCCTGGATCTGGTACGAAAGAGAAGGCTGGAAAATAAAAAGATTCTCCGCCGCCCGGTTGAAATTCTTCACCTGCGCAAGCTCGAGCGCATAGTCGATCTGCTTCGTATTCATGGCTCTTCCTCCAATCAACTTTTTCTATTGATTATAGTATATCTCAATTAGATTTCTAAATAAACGAAAACTATAATGAAACCAATCAAAGTATTTCATCAGTCAAAAGGAGCGATTCATATGTCACTTGAAATCTTAGAAGAAAAAGAAGCCATCCGCGAAGTCATCGACCGTTTTTCGAACCTGGAATGCGACGTCCCCGCTCAGCAGGCACTCTTCACCAAGGACGCCCACATCATGGTCCACATGGGAGGCATCCTTGCCATGGACATCCACGGCTCCGAAGAAATGAGAAACCAGTTCGAAGGTTTCACCAAAACCGTCAAAGCCTCCCACCACATGAACGGGCAGAAGGTCATTGAAATAGAAGGAAGCACCGCGACCGATACCCACTACTGCCGCGCCGCCCTCATCACAGAAGAAAATGGAAAGACATACATCACCGACAACTACATCCGCTACGTCGACACCCTCGTCAAAGAAGAAGGCACATGGAAAATATCCATCCGCGACCAGTACTTCGTCATCGTAGAAAAAAGAGAAATGAAAGCATGAAAAAAGATATCTTCACAAGACTTAGAAACGGCGAAGCCATCGATATGCAAACCGATGAAGACTATAAAGGGACCGCATGGAATGAAGTGGAGAGGACCATGAACCTCTGCTGGAAAGCAAACTCCGTCCCTCCCTTCGATCCCATCGTGCGCCAGAGCCTCGATGAACTCTTTCAGGGAATACTCTCCGCCTCCTCCACCATCCTGCCGCCCTTCCAGCTCGACTTTGCCTGCCAGATGGAAATAGGAGAAGGCTGCTTCATCAACCATGGCCTCACCGTCAACCACGACTTCGAAAACACCTGGATCATCAAGTGCAAACCCGTCCGCATCAAAAAGAAAGCCTGGATCGGAGCCAAAGCCATTATCATGCCAGGCGTCACCATAGGCGAAGGCGCAGTCATAGGAAGCGGAGCCATAGTCACCAAAGATGTCCCCGACCACACCATAGCCGTAAGGAATCCAGCCAGAGTCATAAAGAAAGTGGGATGAGAATACGATAACAGCAGCCGAATAAGCTGTCCCCGTTAGGGGAAAGTGGCGCGAATGCGCCGAAAGGGGTTCATCTCCACGAACGAAGTTCGGTTATACATTTCGCAGAAAGGATTTCCGCAACAAAAGGGGCTGTGACAAAATGGTTAATCATTTTG
>NZ_FR896363.1:0-691 GCF_000435155.1 Dialister sp. CAG:357
CCGAACCCGTACGTCCTGACCGCTGTACTGTTCCTGATCTCCAACGTTCTGACACAGTTCATGTCCAACACTGCATCCGCAGCACTGCTTGCACCAATCGGTATTTCCATCGCTCAGTCTATCGGCTGCGATCCGAAACCGGTTCTGATGGCTCTTGGTATTGCAGCTTCCATGGCATTCGCAACACCAATGGCTACTCCGCCAAACACTCTGGTCCTCGGACCTGGCGGATTCTCCTTCAACGATTATGTCAAAGTCGGCGTTCCGATGTGCCTGATCTCCTGGATCGCGTGCGTCATCATTATCCCGATTTTCTGGCCATTCCATTAATCCGGAATGATCGTGAAGGGTCAGCGTATCTGACACGAAGAAAGGATCCGGGGCTTCCCGGGTCCGGACTTCACTTATTTTCAAGCGGCTTTGCCGCAGGCATCTTTGATGCCGTATCGTAGAAAGGTGGATTTATAGATGGAAACTCCGGGCCCACTTTCAATTTGTATTACCAACATGGTTATTGTATTTGCCGTACTGATTTTCCTGGCATTCGTTATTCAGCTCATCCACGTTGTGGATCCGACCAAGAATAAGAAAAAATAATTCAATAACTCAATAATTAGGAGGATACAAACATGGATGGCTTTATGAGAGCACTCGTTTCCGTATGGACAGACTCTGGCTTTGCCTCTCTGAC
>NZ_FR896364.1:0-5335 GCF_000435155.1 Dialister sp. CAG:357
TAGATTTTTTATGATATTTATTTGTCTGTATTAATAAATCAGCACCACCTTCTCCTCCCGGAGCAAGGTTAACACCCTTAAACCAAGGCTGACGCCTTGAGGAAAACAAGTAAACCTCGCTTCGCTCGTAAAAGGGAGCAATGAACACTTTTTAGTCGGAACGTTACCCTCGTCATTTTTCCGTCTTTATTCCTCTCTGGAAAAGGTTTACCTAAAAAAGTAAATAGATTTTTTTTCTTATCTTGTATAGAATAAAGGTAGACTCCGGAAGTGTGTCTTCAGGGAAAACGGAGTCTCTGGTATCGTAGGATTCTGGCTCTTGCCGCCCGCTTTGCGGGTTTTCCTGCTTGCATTGATAGACAGGAGTGATATATATGACGAATCGCCAGTGGTTGAAACAGGAAATCAATCAGTGGGTGGATGACGGGGTCATCACGGATGAAGAGGGGAAGGAGCTTTCGGCGCGGTACAAGCACGCGGGGCCTTATCCTTACCGGGAGGCGTTTTTCTTCCTGGCGGCTGTCTGTATCCTTGGCGGGCTTTTCTTTCTGGGGGCCGGGCTTTGGAACGGGCTGACGCAGGATCAGCGTTTCCTTCTTGCAATGGGACCGCTTCTTGTTTCTTTTCTTCTGATGCTGGCTGTGGTTCTTGTGGATAAGAAGATTTCGGATCCTGATGTGATGGAGCCGGATTACCGCGGGACTTCTCTTTCGGATGAAATCCTCGGGTTCGGCGGTGTGTCGGATTCGGATGCTTTCGAGAGTGTGGACAAGATCGGAAAGAAAGCGGGCCTGATGGCAAAGATCGCCTCAGGAACGCGGACGGTGCCGGCAAAGACGTGGCATCATCGCGTGCCTGCTTTTATCCGGGAGGCGGCGGCTACGCTTCATGGGTTCTGCCTTCTTGGCGCTTTCTGGATGGTTTCGGATTCATTCCAGCTTTCTTCGGATATGTATTCGGGGCTTGCGCTCTGTGCGTTGCTGCTTCTTCTGATGTGCATCGTGACGTCTTCGGGGGGGCTTGGTATTCTTTACATGGCGTGCTCGGTCGGGATTTTCTACACGGCGCCGGAGCGCGGATGGCCGGAGATCGTTTCCTGGATTTTCATGATGATCGCGCTGCTTCTCATGGCGCGTATGCTGTATGAGAGGCGCGACAAGGCACTCGTTCTTTTCTCCTGGGGCTGGGCTGTGGGGATTCTTCTCCTCATTTTCTGGTCGGCAGGAAATATGCTCTGGCAGACGCTTTTCTTTTCGCTGGCAGCAGCGCTTACCTGGATGGCAGGCGGCGAGTTCAGGGCATACGGCATCGGCGCACAGGCAATGCGTTTCTTCGGCGGCGTTGCAGTCTTCGCGGTACTTCTGGAAGGCGCGTACGGCGCTGTATGGCAGAATATTTCAGGCAGCTTCTTCCTTTGGGCTGTTTTCATTTTCTTCCTTGTCATTGATGCGATTCTTCTTTTCCGCATGGGAACGAAGGCTGAATGGCTTTCTATCCTGGCAGGGATGACGCCATTTATCATGGGTCTCGCGGCGATTGCGGCGATCTTTGATCCGGCAGGGGCTTTCCCTCCTATGATCGTTTCGGTCTATACGGGCGTCCTTGCCATCGGCGTTATTTTAAGGGGCTATCAGATGGACAGGCCTGCGCAGCAGTGGTCGGGTTTCCTCCTCCTCTGCGGCGGCGGTGCGATCCGTGTCATTGACTCGGCTCTGTCGTATGGCGAGCGCGGTGCGTTCTTCATCGCGGCTGGTCTTCTTTCCGCTTTCATCTGCTACATTCTCTATCTTCCGGGCAAGAAGAAGAGAAAGAAGAAGGTAAAGGCAAGGCCTTCCGCTCCGCTTGCAGAACAGGAAGGAAAGGAGGATGAGAGCCATGATAAATAAGAGACTTTCACTCATCCTTCTGGCGATTGTCGTCGTCATCGAAGTGGTCACGCTCATTTTCATGAGGGGCGATTACAGAAGTGTCATGACAACGGGCGCAGAATACAAGGTCCCCGCGCAGATCCAGTTCAAGGGGGATTTCTATAACAAGAATTATCTGGGTATCACGATTCCTATCACGGAAGCGCCATGGGAAGGATCGGCTCCTGCCCACAGGGGCGAGGAAATTTACTTGAAGCCTGTCGTCGATAATGACGGCCTCATGACGATTTCCGGTGCCACGGACAAGGAACCCGGCGGCAACTATATCATCACCCGCGTCGAATCGATCAATGACAGCGGCGATGTCGTCCGCTTCGCATTCCCGGCCAGCCGTCTCTACATGTCTCCTGAACAGCTGAAGAAGCTCTCTGTCGTCGAGCTTTCCGAGCGCGTGCAGGTGAAGGACGAGAAGGGCAAGAAGGTCGAGACACGCATGAAGAATGAAATTTACGCGCAGATCAAGATCAAAGACGGCCGTGTCGTCATTTCCCAGGCGCTTGTCAATGGTTCTCCGGTCGACCAGACCTTCCTGACGGTCGGCAAGAGGCTCTCGGTGAAGTATGCGAGCGGCCCGAAGGAGAAGGATACTTATTCGGTAGGCGGAACGAAGGAAGAAGTCGATCCGGCTGAAAATATATAATTTCCCGTCAATTTTGACGATTTCATAGAGAGAGGCGGATAGCAATGTATATTATCCTGATGCGTCACGGTGAAGCAGTTCCCCAGACGGAAGAAGCGTCTAATCAGAACCGTTCCCTGACGCCAAAAGGCATGCGTCAGGTGAGAAAGTCCGCGCGGATGCTGGCCCATTTTTTGAAGGAAAATCCGATCCGCATTTACACGAGCCCTTATTACAGGACGCGCCAGACGGCGGGGATCCTGGCCGAGGAGTGCTTTGCCGAGGAAATCCATACGGCAGACGAGCTCCTGCAGAGCAGCTGGCAGATGGTCGCCAACCACATCATCCAGGACGGCTCTCCGATTGCGCTCGTCAGTCATCATCCGTTCCTGCAGGCATACCTTCTTTCCTCCTGCAGTGCGGCTATCAAGTTCGACCTGGCAGGGATTGCCATCATCGATTATGACGTGAAATGGAAACAGGGAAAATTCATCGGCTACATCACCCCGGGGCTGAAGCAGCTGAAGAAAGAGGACTGATACGATGAAGAAACTTTTGACGATTGCAGGCTCGGATTCTTCCGGCGGCGCAGGCATCCAGGCAGACCTGAAGACGTTTGCGGCGCTCGGTACGTACGGTATGAGCGCAATCTGTGCGCTGACGGCGCAGAATACACAGGGCGTCACCATGGTGGTGAATACGCCTGAGGAAATGGTGGAGGCGCAGCTGGACGCCATTTATTCGGACATTCCGCCCGACGGCGTGAAGACGGGGATGCTTTCCACCTCCGGCATCACAAAGACGGTCGCATCTTACCTCGAAAAGCATCTGGCATCACCCTTAGTCGTCGATCCGGTCATGGTCGCTACGACCGGCGCCGTGCTTCTTGAAAAGGATGCCATCGAAGCGTATAAGACAAAGCTTATTCCACTTGCCACATTGATCACTCCGAATATTCCGGAAGCGGAAGTGCTCTCTGGGATGGAGATCCATTCGGCTGACGATATGCGCGCTGCGGCAAAGAAGCTCTCCCTTCTGGGCTGCCAGGCAGTCCTCGTGAAGGGCGGCCACCGCGTGGAAGATGCGATGGATATCCTCTATGACGGCAGCGATTTCCATGTCTATAAAGGCGAACGAATTGAGACGGACAATACGCACGGCACAGGCTGCACGCTGTCCTCGGCTCTGGCCGTCATGCTGGCAAGGGGCCTTTCGATAGCAGACGCTGTCACCGGCGCGAAGAAATACATTTCCGGAGCCATCAAGAGAGGCGCTGCCGATTCTGTCGGTCATGGAAACGGCCCTGTCCATCATTTCTGGTTCTACGAGGACAAGTGGGGGGATATGGAATGAATTATCCTTTCTTCGCCTTCATGGCGCGCCTGAAGTACATCGCGCGCTGGGGGCTGATGCGGAATTCCATCCCTGAAAACGATGCCGAGCATACGCTGCAGACGGTCATGATCGCTCATGCGCTGGCTGTCATCAGAAGGGACATTTTCCACGAGGAAGCTGATCCGGAGCGGTGCGCGGCTCTTGCGCTCTACCATGATGCAAGCGAAGTTTTCACGGGAGACATGCCGACGCCGGTCAAGTACTTCACCGAAGACCTTCGGGAGAGGTACCAGGAAATCGAAGATGAGGCAAGGGAAAAGCTTTTAAAGACGCTTCCGCCTGAGCTGCGCGAATCCTACCGCCCGTATGTGGCAGATATGGAAAAGGATCCGTCCTGGCCGCTTGCCAAGGCGGCGGATACGATGAGCGCCTACCTCAAGTGCGCTGAGGAAATCCAGAGCGGGAACAGCGAGTTCCACGAAGCTTTCGAATCGACGGGAGAGAAGCTGAAAGCACTCCATCTGAAGGAAGTCGACTGGTTCCTCGATCATTTCGCAGGCAGCTTCTCGGAGACGCTTGATGAAATGAACCTGCATATAAAATAGAAAAGAGCCGCTGGCGGCAGTCTTGCCATGGCGGCTTTTACTTTTGGGAGGATATATGAATATAACGATCAGAGAAGTGACGGAAGAAGACGCAGAGGCGCTCTCTGCCATCTATCGTCCGTATGTGGAAGAGACGGGAATCACCTTCGAGTACGTACCGCCCGATGCGGAAGAATTCAGACGCCGCATACAGCACACGAAGGAAAAGTATCCTTACCTTGCCGCCTGCGATGAAGGCAAAATCATCGGCTATGCCTACGCCGGGACTTTCATAGGAAGAAGCGCCAGCGACTGGAATGTGGAGCTTTCGATTTACATGGACAGGAACGAAAAGGGAAGAGGCACAGGGCGCATGCTTTATGAAGCGCTCGAAGAGGAACTTAGGAAGATGGGAGTCATCAACCTGTATTCCGCCATTGCGTGCCCGTCGGGTGAGCCCGATGATTTTCTGGACAATGGAAGCCGCGATTTCCATGAGCACCTCGGATTTCATGAGACGGCACATTTCAGGAAGTGCGGTTTCAAGTCGGGCCGCTGGGTCGATCTCATCTGGATGGAAAAGACCATCGGAGACAAGGAAGGCGCGCCGGGAAAATTTTATCCATAAAATGAAGTGAAATAAGAAGAAGTGAAATAGGACTTAACTTATATAAGATGGGGCTGTGACAAAATGTGCAATCATTTCGCCACAGCCCCTTTTGCGTGGGGAGATTCCATTAGAAGATTATCCAACACATTTATATATTTGTGTTATCTGAAAACCTAGAAACCTCGCTGCGCTCGAGAACTACATCTCATTCGTCAGCTACGCTGCCACCTTCTCCTTTCGGAGCAAGGTTAACACCCTT
>NZ_FR896365.1:0-3944 GCF_000435155.1 Dialister sp. CAG:357
TGAAAATGCAGGCCGCCTTCTTTCCACGATCCAGAGATGTCTGCCGCTTGCCAATGACTACGAACTCACCTTCGAAGGCCGTGTGCATGACCTCGTCCCGGAGAAGATGGACGTATGGTTCAGAAACGGCGTGAACCGCATGTCGCTCGGCGTGCAGTCCTTCGATACGAAGGTCCGTCAGGCCGTGGGCCGCATCGACGACGGGGAGACGGTATTCTCCCACCTGCAGGAGCTTCTGTCCTACAACCAGTGCGCTGTCGTCATCGACCTCATGTACGGGCTGCCGTACCAAACGATGGACGTGTGGCACAAGGACGTGGAAACGCTCGTGGAATCGGGCATCGACGGTGCTGATCTCTACCAGCTGAATGTCTTTGAACACAGCGACCTCAATCTGGCCATCCAGAGAGGGAAACGCCCTCCGGCCGCACCGACGCAGGTGCAGTCTGCCATGTTCTCCTTCGGCAAGAATTACCTCGACGCACAGGGATACAAGCGCCTCAGTTTCTGCCACTGGGCAAGGAACAACAGGGAGCGGAGCCTCTACAATACGCAGGCCCGCTTCGGTACGCACCTCTTCCCCTTTGGCTGCGGGGCTGGCGGCCATGTCGACGGTCTTTCCACCATGCTCGACCGCAGGCTTCCGGCCTATGAAAAGGCCATCGATGAAGGAAGAAAACCGATGATGTTCCTGATGAACCAGTCGCCCAATGCCCATCTAAAAGAAGATATCCAGGGGCAGATGAATCAGAGCAGGCTCAACCTTGATAAACTGATCCAGAGGGAAGAAAAACTGGCCAGCATGGAATTCCTGGGACCATTGTGGGAAGACTACGGCCTTTGGAAGCATAACGGCTACCTGTACCAGCTGACCGAAGCCAATCAGTTCTGGCAGGTCAATATGACGCAGACACTCCTTGAAAGCGTGAACCATCTCATGGGAGAAGAAACGGAAATCCAGCACAGGAGAATCGCCGCACAGGGATAGTGCTGTTTCCTGACAGGCGGTTCGCCTGGAAACATAAAATTGGGGCTGTGGCAAAATGTGCCATCATTTTGCCGCGGTCCTTTTTGATGGGATATATTCTAGCGTTCAGCCAATTAATCAACTTGGATGGCAGATGATAAGCTGAAGGGGAACAACAAAACCGCAGCTCCGCTGCGAGGTAATCAACCCTATCCGCCCTTCGGGCACCTTCCCCGTCTGGGAAGGCAAGTATTAGCGGCACTAGGGAACGCGCATTTTCCGGGATTTTCTATGCCCAAGCCCCATGCCCATCGGTTTGCTATACAGGGGGCGAAAAGTTATAATAGATACACTGTATGGTAAAATACAGCATGGATGATAAAATGATTCTTGACGAAAGCAGGTGATCTCATGGAAGTACATGAAGCAACGGAAATGTATATGAAGACGATCCTTGTATTGAAGAAGCGCCTTGGAACAGTGAGATCCATCGACGTGGCCAATGAAATGGGGTATTCCAAGCCCACGATCAGCATTGCCATGAAGAAATTTCGCCAGGAAGGCTTGATTACGGTGGATGAATCCAACTGCATCCATCTGACGGAGGCAGGACAGACGATCGCCGAGCGGATCTATGAAAGGCATCAGGTCCTTTCCTACATTCTGGAATCCATGGGCGTTTCCGAAAAGCACGCCCTCGACGATGCATGCAAGATCGAGCATGATATCAGCGATGAAACCTTTGCGGCCTTGAAGAAGGAATATGACAGGCTGAAAAAGGAAGAAACGCAGAAATAAAGATTGGACAATAAAAAGAACTATTGCGAAGTGATTTTTCATTTCACAATAGTTCTTTTTGCTTTTACTATAGGGTTCCTTAGTCTCTGGTAAAGAGGTCTCTGGTGTAGACTTTATCCTTGACGTCTTCGAGGTCTTTTTCTTCGCGGTTGGTGAGGATGATGTCGCATTCATCCTTGAGCTGCTGAAGGTCTTTGGTGACGGGGATGCCCATGAAGGAGTCTCCCTTGTAAGACGGTTCGTAGATGAGAAGGGGAATGTCCTTGTCCCTCAGACGCTCGATGACGCCCTGAATGGCGGAAGAGCGGAAGTTGTCGCTGCCGCTCTTCATGATGAGGCGGTAGATGCCGGCTTTCTTCGGATTTCTGGCGGCAATGCGGTCAGCGATGAAGGATTTCCTTGTCTCGTTGGAATCGACGACGGCGCGGATCATGGTTTCCGGGATGCCTTCGAAGTTCGAGAGGAGCTGGCGGGTGTCTTTCGGCAGGCAGTATCCGCCGTAGCCGAAGGACGGATTGTTGTAGAAGTCTCCGATTCTGGGGTCGTAGCCCATGCCTTTGATAATGTCAGCGGTATTCAGGCCCTTTTCTTCGGCATAGGTGTCGATTTCATTGAAGTAGGCAACGCGGATGGCGAGGAAGGTGTTGGAGAAGAGTTTGATGGACTCTGCTTCAGAAGATCCTGTGATGAGGACCGGGATGTTCTCGCGGACAGCGCCTTCCTGTTCCAGGGCTGCAAATTTTTCTGCTTCGGGGCGGAGGGCTTCTTTTCCTTTCGGGATCCCGACGATGATACGGGACGGGTAGAGGTTGTCGTAGAGAGCTTTGCCTTCGCGGAGGAATTCCGGCGCGAAGAGAATGGAAAGGTCAGGATAGACGGCGGAAATTTCCTGGGTGTATCCGATCGGGATGGTGGATTTGATGACGACGATGGCCTTGGAGCCGACGCGCTGGATCTGGGAGAGGATGGCTTCGACGGCCGATGTGTCGAAGTGGTTCGTCTCTGTGTCATAGTTCGTCGGAGCGGCGATGACGATCAGGTCTGCGTCCCTGTACGCGCTGTCGCCATCCATGGTGGCGGTGAGGTCGAGATCCTTGTGCGCCAGGTAGTCTTCGATGTAATCGTCGACAATCGGGGATTCCTTCCTGTTGACCATATCCACTTTTTCCTGGATGACGTCCACGGCAGTAACCTTGTGGTGCTGGGAGAGGAGGATGGCATTGGAGAGGCCAACGTAGCCTGTGCCTGCAATTGCGATTTTCATGGTGAGCCCTCTTTCTGAAGAAATTATCCCTTTTATTATACACTCTTTTCTGGCCTTTAGCAGGAGAAATAGGGTGAAAATCGTTAGGTTTTAACGCTTATTCAAGAAGAGAGGGGACCTTATGAAATACTGCGATTTTATCTAAATAAAAAATTGGTTTATACTATAGATGGCAGGAGATGCAAACAAAGTGCATCTATCAGCGAATCCTTCCCGGGTCAGGCGCCCTGCCGAAGGACCGCCCCGCGGCCGGACAGTTAAACTTACGTTTTCACTCCCCGGTCCGCTGCGGGACCATCCATATTGCCCGTCTGCTCCCTCCCTGGATGAACCTTCCGCCTTGACGGCTGCGTCTCCATACCGCGCAGCCCGTAATCCCGGCTGCAGACGGGTGTGCCATCGTCCCACTCTCCATCATGGACGACGGCGGTGAAAAAGACTTCTGGTTTCCGACTAGGAGTCTTTTTTGCTGGGATTTCTTGAAGATGGCACAAACGCTTATAGCAGGCTGGAAAGAACCTATTGGTGATTACGATTTCTCTTGGAGACTGATTTCATTTATACTGACAGCAAGATTTGGAAATTTCCGTACACTCAAAGACGGATGCTGCTTCAGATATTAAACTCGCCAGACAGGAAATCCTGATCCGGAAACTTATGGCAAAGACCGGAGTGACGGAATAAGGGAAAACGCCTGAGAAAAAGATTTTTCCAGATTTCCATTCTCTTGGGCTTTCCATAATATGGCCATCCAAAAAAAGCTGTGACAAAATTAGGTAAATACTGCCTTTAGCATTTCTCGAACGAAGTTCGGTTTAAGTTTTTTTTTTGAGCTTGCCCCGTAGGGGGAGCTGGCGACAGAGTCGCCTGAGGAGGTTCATTTGGGGGTGCGGATATTTTTTTGGACCATTCTGG
>NZ_FR896366.1:0-6272 GCF_000435155.1 Dialister sp. CAG:357
TATTATTCTGTCTTTCTTGTTGAATCATACCAAGCTGGCGCCGGAGGCGACTGAAACATCATTTCCTTCGAGTGCAACGAGGTTTTGAGGTTTTCAGATAACACAAATATATAAATGTGTTGGATAATCTTCTAATTGAATATATCAGCACAAAAGGAGCTGTAGCAAAATGATTGGACATTTTGTCACAGCTCCTTTTCATTTCCTTATAATCCTTTTTGCTCCATTCCGCTGATGAGGTAGCCCAGGTGCGGTGTGGAATTCATCGTGACAAGCCTCCAGATGCCCTTGTCATATTCGAGGACGTTGATGCAGGCATTGTCCTGCTTGATCTGCCAGAAGCGGCCGATGCCCATGCCGAAGAGGTCGCAGATGATGACCTTATTTACTGCATCGTGCGCTGCGACGAGGACGGTTTTCCCGTCATACTTTTCTGCATATTCGTCAAAAGCAGCGCGGACACGTTTCCTGACATCTTCCAGGCATTCGCCTTCCGGCATCTGTACTTTTTCCGGATGGGTATGCCAGAGATAGAAGGATTCCGGATACCTGGCTTCGATCTCATCGGCATGGATGCCTTCCCAAAGACCGTGACTGATTTCTGTCAGCCTTTCGTCCTTTTCTACGACAAGGCCATGCTTCTCAGCCGCCATCCGGCATGTTTCATAGGAACGGGAGAGGGGACTGGAAATAGCACGGTCGATGTGGATGTTCTTCAGTCCTTCTGCGCAAGCCATGCCCTGACGGATGCCTCTTTCGGAAAGCGGGGTATCTTCCTGGCCCTGATAGCGGCCTTCCGTATTCCATGTGGTTTCCCCGTGGCGGATCAGAATAATTCGTACCATGATGGCTCCTTTTTCTTAATTTCTGGATTAATGTTCGCAGTGGATGACTTTGACGTCCTTGATCCCTTCGATATTCATGAGGGACGGGAGGACAGCGGTTGGGATATCCTTGTCGACAGCGACTGCCATGACGTTGATGCCCTTGTCATTGGAAGCTCCGACCTGCATGCCGTTGATGTTGATGCCGGCAGCGCCGAGAACGCCAGCTACCTGACCGATCATGCCCGGCTTGTCTTCATGCGGAGCGATGATGATGCAGCCTTTTGGCTCGAAGTCGACTCTGAAATGATCGAGGGAAACAATCTTGGCTTCTTTTCTGTCAAAGAGGGAGCCGGTGATTCTGTGGGTTCCTTTGTCTGTGTCGATGGTGAGGGAAATCGTGTTGGTGAAGTAATGGCCCTTTCTGGCCTTGACTTCGCGGACTTCCATGTGGCGCTCTTCTGCAATGCCTCTTGCATTGACGAAGTTGACCGTCTGCTGGAGGACCGGAGCAAGGAGACCCTTTAAGACAGCGGTCGTAAGAGGTGCTGTTTCTGTTTCAGCCAGTTCGCCGGTATATTCGACATTGACGCCGGAAATCCTGCCGCCGGCCAGGTCGATGCCGATGTTGCCCATTCTTTCGCAGAGGTCGAAGTATGGCTGGATGACATTGAGTGTTGCTTTTGTAATCGGGGAAGCATTGACAGCGGTTGCAACCGGTTCACCATGGAGAGCCTGCGCTACACCGATGGCAACATCAGTGGCAACGCCTGCCTGCGCTTCTTTTGTGGATGCGCCAAGGTGAGGGGTGAGAGCGACATTGGTCAGACCGAGGAACGGGTTTTCTTCCGGCTTCAGCGGTTCGTGCGGCCATACGTCAATACCGGCTCCGGCGACTTTTCCATTCTTCAGTGCCTCGGCGAGCGCTTCGATATCGACGACTGCACCGCGGGATGCATTGACGATGCGGACGCCGTCTTTCATCTTTGCAATGGCTTCTTTATCAATCATACCGCGTGTCTCATCTGTAAGCGGTGTGTGGAGGGTGATGTAGTCAGATTCACGGAGAAGTGTATCCAGATCGGTCAGTTCCACGCCGAGCTGCTGGCCTCTTTCCAGCGGGATATAAGGATCATAGCCGATGGTCTTCATGTTGAAAGCCTGCAGACGTTTAGCCACATTGGAACCTACGCGGCCGACGCCGATGATGCCGACGGTCTTGTTCAGAAGCTGGATGCCTGTGAAGCTCTTTCTGTCCCAGCGGCCTTCCATGATGGACTGGTGTGCCTGCGGAATGTGGCGCGTCATGGAGAGCATCAGAGCAATTGTGTGCTCGCAGGCTGCAATCGTATTGGATTCAGGCGTATTGACGACAGTGATGCCTTTCTTGGTAGCTTCGGGAATATCGATGCCGTCGATACCGACACCGGCTCTGCCGATAACCTTCAGGTTCACAGCCGCATCAATGACCTTCTTGGTGACGCGTGTCTGGCTTCTTGTAATGATGGCATCATAGTCAGCAATGACTTTGCAGAGCTCATCTTCTTCCATATTCGGCTGGATATCTACAATAAATTCCTTTTCAAGGATTTCCTTGGCTTCTTTGGCAACGTCGGCGGTGATGAAAATTCTGTACATGATGATTCCTCCTTGGGGGTAATGGTTTCAGGTATGATGATTAACCGTTGGTTCTTTTGTATTCTTTCATGAAATCGGCAAGCGCTTTTGCGGCTTCCGGCGTGACTGCGTTGTAGAGGGAGATGCGGAGGCCTCCTACAAGACGGTGGCCTTTGACGCCGATGAAGTCATTCTTCTTGGCTTTCTCGACGAAATCCTTTTCCAGTTCCGGCGTCGCGAGGTTGAAGGTAACGTTCATCATGCTTCTGTCCTTCACATCAGCGTGGCCTTTGTAGAAACCGCCGCTCTGGTCGATGGTGTCATAAATAAGTCCGGCTTTTACCTTATTTCTTTCTTCAATCGCTTTGAGCCCGCCCATATTCCAGATCCAGTGAAGCATCCGGTTCAGCGTGTAAATGCAGAAGACAGGCGGCGTGTTGTATGTGGAATCATTCTTGACGAAAGTCTGGTACTGGAGGTATTCAGGAATATCCGTCCTTGCTTTTTCAAGAAGGCCTTTTCTGATTACTGCAAATGCGGCTCCGGCTGCGCCCAAATTCTTCTGGATCCCGGCCCAGATCATGTCGAACTGGTTGAAATCGATTTCTCTGGAAAGAATGTCAGAGGACATATCGCAGATGAGGGGGACATCAACCTTTGGGAAGTCCTTGTATTCCGTGCCGTAAATCGTATTGTTGGCGCAGATGTAAAGGTAATTCGTATCGGGACGGATATCGTAGGTGTCCGGGATATAGGCGTAATTTCTGTCCTTGGCTGTATTGGCATCGTACGTTTCACCGAAGAAAGCGGCCGTGTTTCTTGCCTTGTGCGCCCAGACGCCGGTATCGGCATAGGCGCCTCTTGTGTGAAGGAAATTGCAGCCTGTCATCAGGAACTGCATTGTGCCGCCGCCCTGCATGAAGACGATTTCATAATCATCATCCAGTTTCATCATCTGGCGAAGGTATGCTTTCGTTTCATCGAGCATATCCTGGAAAACGGGGGAGCGGTGGCTGATTTCCGTGATGCCCATTCCGGTTCCGCGGAAATCGGTCAGATCATTTTTCATTTCTTCGAGCACTTCGATCGGCATGGGGGAAGGGCCTGCGTTAAAGTTAAATACACGTTTCATTTGTATCCTCCTGAAAACACAAAAAGAGAAGACGTCCCATGGGACGAGCTTCTCTTATTCTCGCGGTGCCACCCAATTTAGCCGCTGCCAATCTGTTGTATCCATAAAAAAACGCTCTTCATCCACTTAAGGGACGAGAGCACCCGCGATACCACCCAAATTGCCTTACGGCCATCTTTAGTCAGCTGTAACGGGCATGTCCCGGAAGACTCATCGTCTTCACCTCCGAAGCGGAAAGATAATAATGCTTTAACGGTTCACACCAGCCACCGTCTCTCTGAAAAGGTTTTATTATCCCTTCTTCATCATCGCTTGTTTCTTATGACTGGATTATAGACCGTCATTTGATCGTTTGTCAAGCCATCAAATAAGAAAAAATGATACATCTGCTTTAAGAGATATATGCTGATTCAGGAGAAAATACGGATAAGCTTACAAAAAAAGACGGCCGGTGCCGTCTTTAAAATATACTCCTGTCAATTGATTTCGCTCTTCAGGTTCTTGAAGAAACATTCAACGATCCGGGTGAAAAGTCCGTTGAAATTGCTGTCGTCCAATCTGTCACGGGCATCTTCGCTGGTGAAAACAAGAGCGCCGGTCTTCATGCTGTAAACATCGAAGCGGACGGTCAGGTACATCGTCACGTATTGTTTCTCCGGAATCTGTTCCGGGAAAGGAATCTTATGAACGACATCCTTGTAACCATTCTTGTCACGGACTGTTTCGTGGATTTCCTTGGTCGTCCATTCCGTATGGGCAGGAACCACGCTGACGAGCTTCTCACAGCGGGTGACCGTCGGAACGGCATAGAGATCCGCTTTGGCGTCAACGGCTGCCTGAGGGATGCGGACAGCTGAAGTGGAAACTTCATCAGAAGGCGCTGCAGCAGATGCATCATCCGTGCTGTTTCCCGGGAGAACCGCTATGGCTCCCTGAAGAGGCGCTGTAATGATTTTCAGCCCTTTGACTTCTGCAGCTTTCTGGTTGAAAATGACCTGGAAGGAACGGCCTTCCGGCGCCATCTTTTCGGACAGAACATCGGTATTGACGACAGAGGTGTATATCGTATGATCAGCTTTGAAGGAATGTGTGGGGTCAGTCCATTTTGCATAATCCGCATTGGCCGTGAGAGACATGAGTGTCAAAGCGGATACCAGCAGGGGAATCCAAAGTTTTTTCTTCATAAGTGGGGCGGACCGGATTGCAGATGGGAAATCGGTCTGCAGCCTCCTTTCTCTAAAAAAGAAATGATTGAATTGGGCCGCTCTCGCAAATAAACTACATTTTCATCATTATATCATGAAACAATGAAATTATTATATTTTACGAAATCCTTTTCCAGAGAATTTTCGCCGAAATATAGTATAATGTAAATATAGAAGTTTTTGTGTATGAGTCTCTCGAAGGGAGATCGAAAAATGGAATTTAAAATTAAATACTTCAAGGATTACGTACCATTTCATGTGGGTGATGAACATCATCCCATCGAATTGAATCCAAGAGAATGTCCGGCTGTAGAGTCCGAGGAAGCTGAAGTCAGAAGAGCATTGGAAAATCCGATTGACTCTCCGAAGCTTCGTGAAATTGTTCATCCGGGTGAAAAGATTGTCATCGTGACAAGCGACGTAACACGCCCGATGCCGTCCTGGGTCGTCGTGCCATGCGTCCTGGACGAACTGGAAAAAGCAGGCGTCGAAGACAAGGATGTCACTGTTGTTTTCGGACTTGGCTCTCACAGAAAGCAGACCGAGGAAGAAATGAAACGCCTTGTTGGCGAAGATGTGTACAACCGCGTCAAATGCATTGACAGTGATCCCGATGATGTGGAACACATGGGATACTGCAAGAACGGAACTCCGGTCGATATCTTCAGGACAGTCGCTGATGCAGACCGCCGCATCCTTCTTGGCAATGTCGAATACCATTACTTTGCGGGCTACAGCGGTGGCATGAAAGCTATCATGCCAGGCGTATCCTCCAGAGCTGCCATTCAGGCAAACCACAAGAACATGATCAGCCCGGATTCCTATGCAGGGCATCTCGAGGGAAATCCGGTCCGTGATGATATCGAAGAAGTCTATGACTTCTGCCCAGTTGATTTCATCGTAAACGTAGCCCTTGATGATCATAAGAAAATCGCCTTTGCAGCTGCAGGCCATCATGTTACAGCACACCGCGAAGCATGCAAATTCCTCGACAGCATCTACAAGATCAAAATCGATAAGCCGGCTGATGTCGTCATCGTTTCCACCGGCGGCTACCCGAAGGATATCAACCTGTATCAGGCCCAGAAATCCATCGACAACGTCAAGCACGCAGTCCGCGAAGGCGGCATCATGGTTCTCGCCGCTTCCTGCAAAGAAGGATACGGCAGCGACGTATTCGGACGCTGGATCCAGCAGTATGATACACCGGACGAAAGAATCGCAGCCATTCACGAACACTTCGAACTCGGCGGCCACAAATCCGCGGCTCTTGCCCTGGTACAGAAGAAATGCGATATTTACATGGTGACTGACATGGATGATGCTATGGTAACAAAAGCCAATATGACACCATTCCACGATCTGCAGGAAGCTGTCGATGCAGCACTGAACCGCATGGGCAAAGACTGCAGCGTCTACGTCGTACCGATTGGCGGATCCACACTTCCTATGGAAGACTAAAAACTGATAGTGAATAAAAAGAGGCAGGCGCCG
>NZ_FR896367.1:0-2948 GCF_000435155.1 Dialister sp. CAG:357
CTATAAAAACAACACGAAATGTCCTATAAGCCACGATTCATCATTCCTCAGTTTTTTCTCTTTATCTCTTTATATACTTCTCTTTATATATACATTAATAATGCACGCCGGAGAAGTATTTGTGGACGAAGGCTACTTTCGGGAGGCGGATGATTTTGCCGGAGATGTAGGACAGGATGCCGCCTTCCTCAGTGAAGTCGAAGGAGAGCTGGTAGGCACAGAGGAGCTGGCCTCTTTCTTTATATTCTTTGTTCAGCGCCTTGAATCCGTATTTGTCGTCGCCTAAGATCGGGTGGCCGATGTGGGCGAGCTGGGTGCGGATCTGGTGGGTTCTTCCTGTGATGAGATGGCATTTCACGAGGGTAAGGTCGCCTGTGGCTGCCATTCTTTCGTATTCGGTGATGGCTGTCTTGGAGCCTTTTATGCGTTCTTCGGAGACGAAGACTTTGTTCTGCTTGGCGTCTTTGAAGAGCTGGTGCTCGAGGCGGCCTTTGCTGTTTTGTACTCTTCCTGTGACGACGGCGAGGTAGGTCTTCCCTATTTTCCTGTCACGGATGAGGCCTTCCAACACATCGGCAGCGGGCCTGTTCTTAGCGAAGAGGAGGATGCCTTCTGTGTGGAAGTCGATGCGGTGGACCGGGATGGCCGGCGCTTCGCCTTTTCCTTCGAGGTACTTATTGACTCTTGTAAGAAGGGTATCCTTTTCCTTTCCTTCAGGATCAAGGGACAGGAGCCCGGCGGGTTTCACGGCCGCCAGAAAGTTTTCGTCTTCATACAGAATGACGGGCTCTGTATTTTTCTTTTCTTCGAGTACATAGGAAACGACATCATCTCCCCTTGAGAGGCGGAAGGATGCGTCTTCTTTCTTTCCGTTGACTTTCAGTTTCTTGGTGCGGATGGCTTTCATGACAAGGGATCTTGGCCAGTGTTTCTTGTCCTGCATGAACTGGTCCAGGCGTTTTCCTTCGTCCTTGGGGCCGATCTTGAATGTTTCCATGCCCTTCCTTTCTTAGTGGACGGTCGGCAGATTGAAAGCGAGCTCGGGCTGCGGGTGGGCCGCATTCGTTTCGGCGAAATCTTTCAATGCGTTGACGACTTCATTTTCGTGTTCTCCTGCGAAGTCAAAAGCGCCGCAGAATGCCTGGGAGCAGGCAGTAATGACGGAACGGCGGAGCGTCTCGTCGATGGATAATGTCACTTTGCCGTCTGCGTTCACGCGGATCTGGACGGCTGCTTCTTTCATATCACTCATGCTTAACCTCTGTCTTTTATTTGTTTATTGGATGCGGGAGCCTTTTTCAAGGTCTTCCCTTCTGTATTCATCAGCGAGAACCTTTAGGAATGCGGAAATGTCTCTTTCATGGGAGGGGTCGATGTTTTCGGCGCGGCAAAGGGCAGCGGCAAGGATTCCTGCTGTTTCTTCACGGCTTGCGGTCGACCGTATGATGAGGTCTTTTCCCTCATGGCTTTCTATCTCGATGAAATGGCTTTTCGTATTTTCCATAGATTTCTCCTTATTTGTTCTATGCTACACGAAAAGGGGCGTCCTGTAAATCCTTCGATACCGGCAAATTTCCCGCCTTTAAAAATAATGAAAATTTGTTATAAGCTATATGCAATTACTGTATTTTTATTATACGTTACTCAGACTTATAATTAAATTAGAAAAAGGAATGATTCAGGCACACCGGTGAATCGCCTGGCATCCCTTATCCGGATTACATTTCAGCGGCTTATCCGCTTCGTTCATACTTTATATAATTTGGTTCCGCTTCACGATGGAACGGGCAGAAAGGAGACGGTTCAAATGACAGTCAATGATTATCTGGAATTCGTAGGTTCGGGCATGATGATGACAGCCCTGAAGGCGTTTGGAAAGAATACGGGCTGCAGCCTGCGTTATGAGTGGAAGAAGTCCAGGGAAGAGGCCGGCGGAATCGGCTCCAAGGGACCGGCCAAAGGCGAAGTCGATACCTTCTACTGGGAATACATGATCTACAGGCTCCATGTGGCAGGAAATGTGATCCGTGACTGCGAGGGCATGGCTCCTTCCTACAAGAAATCCATCCTGAAAGGACTGCATGACCTGATGGATGATATGCCGATGTACCTCAAGGCAATCGCCCTGAAAAAGGCGCTCGACGGCTGCTTCCTCACTCTGGGCAGGAGCTCCGTCATCCTGACAAGGGAGCACGTCCTCACTCGTCTGAATGAGCTCCGCGCTGTGGAGACGAAGTGCTCCGGCGATCCGGTCCGCGCATGCATCGAGAATGTCGCAAAAGCTTCCGGCATGGAAGTCACTGAAGGGCTCCTCGATTACTTCGATGATAAAACGCACGGGTTTGCGGCAGCTGCAGCAGCCAGGATGATGGAACTCACTCCTGACCGCGTATACATGGAAGCCAATGCAGAGAAGAAATTCGAAGGCGGCGGAAAAAGCGACATGTATGCTTGACAAGGTTCCTTCATAATTCAATATAAACGGGGGAAAAGCCATGGGCCGGTGCCTGTGGCTTTTCTCTTTTTGATTTTCTCACTCTTCCTTTGGCTCTTTACTATGCAAGTGAAGGCTTCCCCTGTCCAAAGTACATGCGGCATAGTACAATAAGGTAACTGACGGGAAGGAGGGATTCCCATGGACAGAAGGATGTACTACAAAAGTGCAGGGCTGTCGGTTGCGCGGCGCGCTTTCTACTCTTATACGGCACAGCCACGTGGAAGCTACGGGCTTCCGCTGATTTTCCTGAAGATGCTCAAAGCGCAGAAGGTCATCACGTTCGAAGAAGACAAGGAACGGTGGCGTTCGTTTCTCTGCGATTACATTGTCTTCCGCCTTTACATTGCCAAGTATGTCCTGAAATCGTATGCCAGGGATTACAGCCCTCTCACCGAGCTTTACGCAGGTTTCAAAAATGCAGAAAAGGACTGGCCCGGGTTTATCCGGTCCT
>NZ_FR896367.1:2982-6128 GCF_000435155.1 Dialister sp. CAG:357
GATCCGGGCTGGGAAGCGGCGGGGATTTCCTTCCTGCCCAAAGATCTTTCTTCGTATACGGAAAAGGAAATGGACAATCACCATGAATTCTTCGACAGGATTGCCAAAGAGGCCGAGGCGAAGACGCAGGACGGCGGCCATGCACTGAAGGGCCTTGTCTCTGAAAGTCTCACGGCGATTTCCAAGAAGAATCACCTCCCCCTCCTGACGCCTGTCTTCTGGTTCTTCGAGAAGGAAACGGCGGCGTATGCGCAGTACCTTTCTTCCTACTACCGGGGACTGATTCCGGATTCGTATTATGAAACGGTCAAGGCGCATCCCTACCGCCTTCCGAAGAAGGAATCGGATCCTTACACGCAGGGCTTCCGCCTCGCAGGCTTCATCCTGCTTTTCATCGCGGTCATCACCGCCTTCCTTCTGGCGGCGCCGGGAATGCATACATAAAAAGAGCTGTGACGAAATGGGCCATCATTTCATTACAGCTCTTTTATAATTCAATTATTCATTTCCAGTGACTGTCTTGATTTCGCCTACGAAGACGATGTGCGGTTCCCATTCGCCTTTTTCATTCAGCGGGAAGGCCTGCGGTCTTCCTTTGTAGTATTCCTGGATGTCCGGATCCAGGTCTTCCTTTGTGAACATGTGCTGGTAGATCTTTCTGCAGACGAAGGAAACTTTTGCTTCCTTGAAGCCAAGCCGCCTTCGGGAAGTTCTACGGGCGTAAGGCCGGCTGCCTTTGCCTTGTCTTCGTTTCTGCCGGTATGGGAGCCCATGTAGCCCAAAGCTTTCTGGTATTCCTTTTCAAAGAAGCTGACGGTGAAGGTATCTCTTTCCTTCAGCATTTCGCAGGTATAGCGGGACGGATGGAGGTAGACGGTGATCGTCTTGCCGCTCTTCCCCGGTCTTTCCCAGAGAATGCCGAAGCTTCCCCAGCTGACGGTGCATGCGTTGTGCTTTTCCATAGTTCCGGTGGAAACCAATGCCCAGTGCTTGCTGAACAGTTCAAATACAGGATCGTTTTCAAGTGATGTTTTATCCATATCTTTCACTCCTCTCCATACTTCTATTGTAAAACGAATGGCAAGGGAAAAGGGGCTGTGACGAAATGATTAACCATTTTGTCACAGCCCCTTTCGTGCCGGTATATTCGAGAAGAAGACACTGACACAAGTACATTTATGGTGTTTGAAAACCTTGGCGATGCTTCGCCTTCTTACTTCTTTGCTCTGCGTTTCTTTCCGCCGCGTCTGGCAGCGTCTTCGCGGATTCTTTTGAGGGATTCTTTCGGAGCGCATCCGCAGGTGCGGAACTGGGCGACGGCATCGCTCATGGCTGTGTAATTCAGCCTGGTACCTTCTCTGTCGGCGAGGTAGTCGGCAGTGTTGTCTGCATCGATGCCATACTGAGCAGCTGTTTCGACGGCGTCCATGTTCGCGCCGAGGAAGACGAATTCCCATCCTTTTTCCTTTTCGGCTTCAATCATGGATTTCACTTTCTTCGTGGTGTACTCCCGGCTGGCGTTTTCCATGCCGTCGGTGATGATGACGAACATGACTTTTCCTGCGCGGTATTCTTCTGCTGTTGTTTCCTGTACGTGTTCGATCTTGGAAATGGTCCTCCCCACTGCATCGAGGAGGGCTGTCGATCCCCGGACGTAGTAATCTTTTTCTGTGAGGGGTGATACGGCCTGGATATTGATCCTGTCATGAAGCAGTTCATAGTCATGGTCGAAGAGAACGGTCGTCAGGTTGCATTTCCCTTCCACTTTCTTCTGCTTCTCGAGGAGAGAATTGAAGCCTCCGATCGTATCGCTTTCAAGACCTCCCATCGATCCGCTTCTGTCCAGGATGAATACGAGTTCAGTTAAGTTCTTGTCCATTTTAGGTTCCTCCTTCAATCACTTGGAATTTCGTGTATCTTTCCCTTCCTCTTTCTATTTAAAGGATACATCGAAACGGAGGAGCCGTGGTCGCCCTGAAAGCGACATCTAAGGATCAGCCGCCCAGAAGGGGCTGGTCGTAATGGAAGAGAACTTCATTGATTTCATCGATGTCATACTGCCCTTTGATGATGAAGTACTGTACGATGATATCAAATTTCCTGCTCGGCGAGAAGGCATAGCCCGCCTTTGCAAGGAGGTCTTCGGCCTCGTCAAGGTCAAGCTCAAGAGCAATGGCAAGCGCAAGGATGGCCGGTTTCTTGGGTGTATAGCCCTTCCCCGTTCGTATTTTGGAGAAATGGCGGCGGTCAATGTTTGCTTTCTTGTACACTTCTGTATCTGTCATGCCCTTATCGTCAATCAGGCGGAGAAGCGCTTCATTGAATGGCTCATCCAGATGATGCACCCAATGATCGAGCCCGGCTGGCATTTTTAAAGCTTTCTGAACATCTCTTTCCGGCATGGCGTCGTAGAGAACCGGCACACTTTTGTACGCGCCTTCTGCCATGTACTCTTCCACATCGCGGACAAGGTACTCTTCAGGGACGAACGCTGATTTGTCCGGGAAAGCGAGATAGACGTCCATTTCGTGATCTTCCAGAAAATGGCGGATCGCCCAGACGGCAAGAGAAAGTGCTTCGTCCTTGGGATACCCGTAAATGCCGGCGGAAATCAGAGGAAATGCAACGCTCTTCAACCGATGCTCTGCGGCAAGGGCAAGTGCGCTTTGGTATGTTTTCGTCAGAAGAAGCGCGGATTCGGCCAGTTCTCTTTCCTGATACACAGGTCCTGCCGCATGGATGACGTGCCCAGCAGGAAGGACAAAACCGTCTGTCATCACTGCTTCGCCTGTCCTGATGGGAGAAAGCTTCTGGCAGGCTTCCGTCATCTTTTCCTCGCCTGCTGCATGGAAAATGGCGCCGCAAACGCCGGAGCCCATACGAAGCTCTGTATTCGCCGCATTGACGATCGCATCCACCTTCATCTTCGTGATATCTTCTTTGACAAATAAAAGCGGCATACCGCCATCCCCTTCCTGTCCTTTTTGTTTCATTATAGCATGATGGGATGGAAACTATATATGGAAAAGGGACTGCCGAAATGTGCGGTCATTTCTGCAGTCCCTTTGGTGGTGGTATGTGATTTTTGGAAAAAGCATTTAAAGAATTTATTTGGCTCTTCACGCTTTTTTGTGGGATAAAAATAA
>NZ_FR896368.1:0-3808 GCF_000435155.1 Dialister sp. CAG:357
CTATAAAAACAACACGAAATGTCCTATAAGCCACCTTCTTCCCTTCATGAAACAAGAAAAGGCGAACTCCGATAGAGTCCGCCTTCCCCTATAAAGTAATTGTCAGAGACAATTATTTCATTTCTACTGTTGCGCCAGCTTCTTCGAGCTTCTTCTTCATTTCTTCAGCTTCAGCTTTAGCTACGCCAGTCTTAACTTCCTTCGGAGCGCCGTCTACGATAGCTTTAGCGTCTTTCAGGCCGAGTCCGGTGATTTCACGAACTGCTTTGATAACCTGGATCTTCTGAGCGCCGACATCCTTCAGGATTACGTCGAATTCAGTCTTTTCTTCTTCAGCTGCTGCTGCTGCTGCCGGAGCTGCTGCTGCAACTGCTACCGGTGCTGCTGCGGAAACACCGAATTTGTCTTCGATTGCTTTTACGAGTTCGGAAAGTTCGAGTACGGACATTTCGCTAATGGCGTTAAGGATTTCTTCGTTTGTCATTTTAATTTCCTCCATGGAATGTTTTATTTATGCGTAGATCTTACGCAGATTCTTTCTGTTTACGCACTGCTTCGATAGCATATGCGAATTTCTGGATATTTGCGTTGAGTGCACGTGCCAGTCCTGCGATAGGAGCCTGGAGTGTTGCTGCAACCATACCCAGCAGCTGTTCTCTGGATGGTAGATCTGCCAGAGCCTGAACGCCTTTTGCATCGATGACTTTGCCATCGAGAAGGCCAGCTTTTACAACGACTGCTTCGCTCTTGGTTTCAGCCAGGAATTCTTTCAGTGCTGCTGCCGGTGCTACCGGATCGTCCTTGCAAACTGCAAGACCGTTCGTGCCCTGAAGCAGATCATCGAGACCTGTGATTCCAAGATCGTTAGCTGCGATGCGGGTCAGTGTGTTTTTAATGACCTTGTATTCAACACCGTGTGCCAGGAACTTACGGCGCAGCAGCGTCGCGTTCTTAACGTCGAGTTTGTTGAATGTTACAAGTACGACGCCCTGGTAACCAAGTTTTTCCTTCATTTCTTCAACGACGGTAACCTTTTCAGGACGAACGTTAACTTCATACTTTTCTTCGCTCATAGTACACCTCCTCTGCTAGTGTGTTTTTATTATTTATCACGTTAGCTAAAACGACCCCGCAAGCCTGCGAGGTCGTGTACCGGTGTTTCCAGTACTCAGCCTCGGGAGGCGGGCATATGCCCATTAAAAATTAATTACCGCCGGTCTTAAGCTAAGTGTAAATAGACTTATTGAGCTTTCGGTGCAGCTACAGCCTGGATGTCCAGGTGGATTCCCGGGCCCATGGTGGAGCTGATGGTCAGGCTCTTCATGTAGTTACCTTTTACAGAAGCTGGACGAGCCTTCTGAATGGTATTGAAAATAGCGAGCAGGTTCTGTTTCAGTTTATCTTCGTCGAAGGATACCTTGCCGATGATAACCTGTACGTTGCCGGCTTTATCGGTACGATACTGTACCTTGCCGCCTTTGATTTCGTTGACAGCTTTTGTAACGTCCATGGTTACGGTGCCAACCTTCGGGTTTGGCATGAGGCCTTTCGGTCCGAGTACACGGCCCAGACGGCCAACAACAGCCATCATGTCCGGTGTAGCTACTACGACATCAAAGTCCATCCATCCCTGCAGGATCTTGTCAGCGAGTTCTTTTCCGCCAACATAGTCTGCGCCTGCTGCCTTAGCTTCGTCTTCCTTGTGGTCTTTTGCGAACACGAGGACTTTCTTTGTTTTGCCGGTGCCTGCCGGAAGTACGGTAGCGCCGCGGAGCTGCTGGTCAGCATATTTCGGGTTGATATTCAGGTTGAAAGCAGCTTCAACGGTTTCGTCGAATTTTGCGGATGCTGCTTCTTTTATAAGCTTCACAGCTTCGTCGATGTCATAGAGTTTATGACTGTCAACGATGGCTGCTGCGGCTTTCTGTTTCTTTGTCAGTTTTGCCATTGTTTCCTCCTTTGTGGTCATAAGGGATTTCCCCTGCCACTAACGGGTCAGTCTTAGTCTACAACTTCGATGCCCATAGAACGGGCTGTGCCTTCTACAAGGCGCATTGCTGCTTCTACTGTATTTGCGTTCAGGTCAGGCATCTTTGTTTCAGCGATTTCCTTAACCTGAGCTTTGGTGACCTTGCCAACTTTCTTCTTGTTCGGTTCACCAGAAGCCTTTTCCAGACCAGCTGCCTTCTTCAGAAGAACTGCTGCCGGAGGAGTCTTACAAATGAATGTAAAGCTTCTATCTTCAAATACTGTAATTTCTACAGGGATAATCAGGCCTGCCTGCTTAGCAGTACGATCGTTAAAGTCTTTAACGAAAGCCATGATGTTAACGCCTGCCTGGCCGAGGGCCGGGCCTACTGGCGGAGCCGGGGTAGCTTTACCTGCCGGTACCTGCAGTTTTACAATTTTAGAAATTTTCTTTGCCATGTGTTACACCTCCTTATCCTTTTAGGAATGTGGTACTTACGGGCTGTAACGGGCCCTCCCACTGTGAGACGAGCCTAGTTCAAGACAGTCTCACAAACTTATGATCAAAGCAGATCGAATGAACCCGCTTCGAGCTCGATAGTAGTCGTCGTGCCAAAGTTGCTGATATCCGCTTTGACTTTACTCCTGTCATCGGATACTTCCAGCACTACTGCGGTACGATCTTCAAAAGGTCCCTTGGTGATACGGATGCGGTCCCCTGTCTTGACGTCAGTCGTTGGCTGAGCCTTCTGTCCGTTGCCATTAATGATGCGTTCTGCTTCTTCATCAGAGAGCGGAATCGGCTTCGTGGCTGTTCCGACAAAACCTGTAACACCAGGCGTGTTTCTTACGACATACCAGCTTCTGTCATTGACTTCCATCTGGATCAGAAGATAGCCAGGGAAAACCTTGCGGGATACAGTCTTTACCTCTCCATTCTTTTCTTCCTCTTCATCCTGAAGTGGCAGAAGGATCTGAAGGATTGTGTCATCCATTCCCATGGAATGAACTTTTCTGGTCAGCGTATCCTTGACCTTATTCTCGTATCCGGAGTATGTATGAATTACATACCAGCGGATGTCTTTCTGGGAGCCTTCGGAAGGTTTGCCGATTTCAGTCGGCGCGCTGACTTCCGGTTGTTCTTCTTTTGAAATATTCTTGTCTTCAGCTTCGATATCCGGCATAGTCTCTCTCCTTTCAGCCCACAGCGTTGACTAATAACTTGGAGAGGCCCATGAATACGAAGTCTACTGCAACGATCATAATGGATACCAATACCACGGACACAATGACGGCAACGGTATACTGAATCATCTGTTTTCTAGTCGGCCAGATGACCTTCTTCATTTCCATCTTGGTTTCTTTGAAAAACCTTGTCCAGGACTGATTGGCTTCCTGTGCTTTCGCTGCCGATGTTTGACGCTTCGCCTTGGCCATACTCACACCCCAGTTCTAATGAAAGAAATAATTATTTCGTTTCCTTATGAAGAGTGTGTTTGTGGCACCATTTGCAGTACTTCATCATTTCGATACGTTCAGTCGTATTCTTCTTGTTCTTGTTCGTACGATAATTGCGGCGCTTGCATTCTGTGCATGCAAGAGTAATTCCTTCACGCATTATTTACACCTCACTCAATCTTTCTCGGCCCACGGCCAATTAACATGCTTAAACAGTATATCACACGCTTTTCACGTAAGTCAATACTGCACTTAAAAAAGCCGGGCCATCCCAGCGAAACTATTGTAACACATCCCCTCACAAAGTACAATTCTTTATTTTTGATTTTTATCGTCTTTTTTACAAAACTAAAATTGCAAGTTCAAATTGAACACCTTTAAC
>NZ_FR896369.1:0-17908 GCF_000435155.1 Dialister sp. CAG:357
ATTCCATTCTTTACCTAAAAATTATTCATCCCCCGAATTTCCGTGAAGAGCCAAAAAATTTGCCGTGGGGACTAGAAATATGAAGAGTGTCATGCTATAATAACTTACGTCTTCCGAACAGTACATTTGATCAAATCCGAAATAAAAAAAGATTTGACAAAAACAAATTGGAATGATATAATACTATTCGTTGAACGGATCATTAGCTCAGTTGGTAGAGCACCTGACTCTTAATCAGGGTGTCCGGGGTTCGAACCCCTGATGATCCACCAGAATCTATTCCCGAAGCATGGAAATGCTTCGGGTTTTATTTTGCCTGAAAAAGCGGGACATGTATTCGAATGATTCCGCCAGTGCATAAGGAGCGGCACTACAATCAGCGCAGAAGCAAAATTATACAGGAAAAGCGGCAAATGAACTGTACTTCTATGAATTTCATCATAAAACCAGGCAAAGCCTATCGTAAATCGTTATATTCTTTCGGCATATTATATTCCATTGATAGATTTTATGATAAAATAAAGTATAAAGTTATCTGTGTGGAGGCGTATTATGAACTATAGAAGCACCAGAAGTAATGAGACTGTAACAGCCGAAGAAGCGCTGCTGAAGGGGCTTGCTGCTGATGGCGGATTGTATGTGCCTGAACAACTGCCCGATCCATTTTTAGATGCTGATGTTTTAAAAGCTATGTCTTACGAAGAACTGGCAGCTTTTGTACTTCATCATTTTCTGACGGATATTACACTGAAGGATTTATCCAAGCTGACGCATGATGCATATACCGGTACATTTGATACATCTGAAATTGTCCCGGTAAAAACATTGTCCGAATCCTTTTCCATGGCCGAAATGTTCCATGGGAGGACATGCGCATTCAAAGATCTGGCGCTTTCACTTTTCCCGCATCTTCTCGTGTATGCTAAGAAGAAGCTGGGGGATGGGAAGGAAACGCTTATCCTGACTGCTACTTCAGGAGATACCGGAAAAGCGGCTCTGGAAGGGTTTAAAGACGTTCCAGGCGTGCATATCATGGTATTCTATCCTTCCCACGGGGTCAGCCCGCTGCAAAAGGATCAGATGCAGAAGCAGCTTGGTGAAAATGTCAAAGTTCTGGGGATTGAAGGAAATTTTGATGATGCCCAGTCTGCTTTGAAAAATATTTTTGTGAGTGACCTGCGCGATGAAGCTCTTGAAAAGGGAGTCCTGTTCTCCAGCGCCAATTCCATTAATATCGGCCGCCTGCTTCCACAGGTCGTATATTATGTGTGGATTTGGCTGAGCCTTCTTAGAAGCGGTTCTATTGGCTCCAGAGAGTCATTCAATGTGGTTGTTCCTACCGGCAACTTTGGCAATATTCTGGCGGCATGGATTGCAAAGAAAATCGGCACGCCTATCGGACAGATGATTTGCGCATCTAATGAAAATAAGGTGCTGGCAGATTTCTTTGAAACCGGAGAATACAATATCAACAGGGAATTCCATCTGACGGAATCTCCTTCTATGGATATCCTGATTTCCTCTAATTTTGAGAGGTTCCTGTACTACATGACGGGATCGTCTGATGAAGTTTTGAAAGACATGACAGAACTCAGGGAAAACGGTGTATACCGTGTTCCTGAGGAAGAGCGTAAAAAGGTATCAGGCGAAATGATTGGTGGCTGGGCAGATTCTGACACCATGAGAAAAGCCATTTCCGATGTATATGAAAAGTATGATTACCTGATGGATCCGCATACGGCTGTTGCATATGCTGTTTATGACAATCTCCGCCGCAGCGGCAAGGTCACAAGACATACGCACACCGTCATTATCAGTACGGCGCATCCTTATAAATTCCCTGGTGCTGTTTCTGAGGCACTTGGCATTGCGGCAGAGGAAAATCCTTATGATACACTGCGATCCATCAAGAAATATACCGGGATTCCGATTCCTTCGCAGCTGGGAGAATTGGAAAACAGGAAGAAACGCTTTACGGATGTGATCAATCCGGAAAATATCAAAGAATCCATTCAGGAAGTTGTTGATGAAATTGTAAAATGAATCCGAGGTCTCTAGTCGATGAGAAGAAGAAACTGGTATGAAAGAGGGGAACGCAGATTCAGGCTGATCCTTTTGGGAATCCTGATCCTGATGCTGGCGGCAATCCATTTTATCGACCCCTCGTTCTATCCGACAATCTATCATCTGTCAAAAGACGGCGATCTTCATGGAACAATTCATTATCTCAAGGGATTTGGCATCTATGCAGCATTCGTAAGTTTCTTCATTGATGTCATCATAAATATCGTGGGATTTCTTCCCTCGATATTCATTTCCACAGCAAACGGCCTCATATTCGGCTTGTTCTGGGGCGTTATTATTTCATGGCTGGCTGAGACAGTCGGAGTCATTCTTTCTTTCTATGTCATGCGTACGCTGTTCCGCGGAATGGCGATGAATCTGATCAACAAGAGCAAGACGCTGTCAAAGCTGGATTCCTATGAAAGCTGGCAGGCAATTGCGGCGGCCAGAGCAATCCCGTATATGCCAAACGGCCTCATAACGGCCATAGCCGCATTGTCCAGTATGAAGTTCAAGGACTATGCTTTCGGCTGTCTTTTGGGCAAGCTGCCTTCGACAGCGCTTGAAGTTGTCCTGGGGCACGATGTCGTCAATCTGGAAGAACATTCCATGCGGCTTACGATCATCATTATCCTTGTTACGGTGATTTATGGCTTCATCTGGTGGAAGACGAAGAAGCAGAGAAAAAGCGGACAGAACGAAAATAACCAATAAAAAATGATTGTTTCCATAACGGGAGCAATCATTTTTTATTGGTTATTTATTTGAGATTTTTCACGATGACAGGAACAGCATCCACATCATTGACCGGCATCAAATGGACGCCGTCAGTACCGATATCCTTCAATCCCTGTACGAGTTCAGAGGCAAGCTTAAGCCCCGTTTCCCTGTTTCCTGTCTCCATTTCCTTTAGGATTCTCTGGGGAATGGAAATGCCCGGGACCTTGTCGTTTAAGTAATTGGCCATTTTGAAACTCTTTAAGGGCACGATACCGAAGAGAATCGGGAGATCAAGGTCTTTTGCATAGGAGAGAAATTTTTCAGCCTGAGAAATTTCATAGACGGGCTGCGTCTGGATGAACTGCGCGCCGGCTTTTTTCTTGCCTTCCAGACGAAGGATTTCCTTATCCAGGTCGTCAGCACCTGGATTTGCTGTAGTGCCGATGTAAAAGTTTGTTGCGGCGCCAAGCGGATTTCCTTTAAGGTCATGGCCTTCATTAAGGCGGCGTGCAATCTCTATAAGACCCGTGGAGTCCACATCAAATACGCCTGTGGCATCCGGATGATCGCCAATGGAGGGCGGATCGCCGGTCAAAGTGAGGATATTGTGTACGCCAAGGGCATAGGCCCCCAGGAGTTCTGCCTGAAGCCCGATTGTGTTGCGGTCGCGGCAGGTCAGGTGGAAAATGGATTCTACGCAGTATTTCTGCTGAATGATAGAGGAGAGGGCAATCGGGCTCATCCGAAGCTTTGCCATGGGGCAGTCAGCGATATTGACAGCATCCACGTAATCGGCAATTTCTGCAACCTGCTTTTCAGTAATTTCAGAAGAAGCGCTTTTGGGCGGATCCAGTTCAGCGGTAATTGTAAAGATGTGATTCTTGTTTTTGGCCCTTAGTGTTGTCATTATGAATTCCTCTTTTCTATTAACTGATCAGCGATGCGGACAGCGGCAATTCCGTCCTTGCAGTAGTTCGGGGCGCCGATTTCATTGGCATAGTCCTGTGTTACTACGGCTCCGCCGACAAGAATATCGACAGAGGGGACAGCTTCCTTCAGCTTTTTGACGGTAGATTCCAGTTCAGGAAGAGTGGTCGTCATCAAAGAGCACAGTCCTGCCAGATCGGCCTTGTATTCGATTGCAGCTTTGACAAATGCATCCGGACTGACGTCCTTGCCCAAATCGATGACTTTATAACCGCTGTTTTCCATGAGAGCAGCTACTATATTCTTTCCAAGATCGTGGATATCGCCTTGAACGGTGCCGATAACCAGGGTTCCTTTTTCTTTTGACTTGATATCAGGAAGAAGCTTCTTTAATTCACTGAAGGCAGACTGCATGGCTTCAGCCGCCATCATGACCTGGGGAAGGTATACTTTTCCAGCGCCATATCCGTCACCGATTTCAGTCATGGCAGATGTGAGCCCTTCCTTGATAATCGTTTCCGAAGAGATGCCTGCATCTAAAGCCGTCTTCATGAGTGAGGCGGATTGTTCCTTCTCGCCGTTCTTTACAGCAGCTTTGATCTGTTCAAGGGGAGGAAGGTCCTGGCTTGCTTCAGCCTTTTCGGCAGGCGCCGGCATCTTTGCGGTTTCTGCGATGAAGTTTGCAGCACCTTTATCAAATCCAAGAAGGAGCTTTGCATTGATAAATGCATCCTTGATGCCCTGGTCGAGAGGATTGATGATGGGGGCATTCATGCCGCAGGCAAATGCCATGGTGAGGAATGCGGCGTTGATGCGCGGACGGGAAGGAAGACCGAAGGAAACATTGCTTGTCCCCATGACACAGGGGAAACCGAATTCTTCCTTATATAATCGGATGGTGCGGAGAGTTTCGCTGGCACCTTTTTCTCCTGACCCTACTGTGAGGACCAGCGGGTCTAAAAGAAGGTCTTCGCGTCTGAGTCCGATTTCATCCGCCTTTTCTACAATTCTGTGAATGATTCTGACTCGTTCTTCGGCAGTGGCAGGAAGATTTCCTTTCTCAAGCGGAAGACAGAGGACGGCAGCGCCATATTGCTTGGCAAGCTTCAGGATCTTCTCGAGTGCCTCTTCTTCAGCCGCATTGACGGAATTGATCAGAGGGCGGCCGGGATATACCTTAAGGGCTCTTTCTATGACGACAGGATCCGTGCTGTCGATGGAGAAAGGGACGGGGCAGAGCATGGAAAGCTGGGATATGGCAGTTTCCATGGCGGCGGCCTGGTCGACTCCGGGGACACCCATATTTACATCAAGAATGTCAGCGCCGGCGGCCACTTCAGCAAGCCCTTCCTTTTTAATGGAGACGAAGCTTCCCTTCTGAATATCTTCCCGGAGTGTCTTTCTTCCTGTCGGATTGATTCTTTCGCCAATCTTGACGGGAGCGTAATTATCACCGACATAGACGACGCCTGTGCGGCAGGTAAGTGCAGTAAAGGGCTTTACCTTTGGAGGCGTGACAGTTGGTTTGTTTTCAAGTTCCTTGATTAAAGCATGAAGATGCTCCGGTGTCGTTCCGCAGCATCCGCCAAGATAAGATACGCCGATATCAGCAAATTTTGCTGTTTCTCTGGCAAAGTCTTCAGCAGAAAGCGGGAAGAGTGTTTCTCCGTTTTCCAGTACGGGCATTCCTGCATTTGGCTGGATGATGATGGGCTTATTCGTTGCGGCAATCATTTCCTTTGCAACATTGAAGAGTTTGTCCGGCCCGAGCGAGCAGTTGGCTCCAATGATATCAGCACCCATGGAATCAAGAAGAATGGCAGCGGCTTTAGGAGGAGTGCCTGTAATGGTTCTTCCGTCTTCGGCATACGTCATCTGGCAGATGACCGGAAGGTTTGACGCAGCTTTGGCGGCAATCAGTGCGGCCTTCATTTCCTGAATATCTATGATGGTTTCAATGATAAGGCAGTCGGCTCCGGCGTTGGCAAGAGCTTTGGCAAGACGGTAGTAGTTTTCGCATGCCTCGTCAAATGATAAATCGCCAAGAGGACTTAAGAAACGTCCGGTCGGTCCCATATCACCTGCAATCTTAACGCGGCTGCTGCATGCTTCTCTTGCATTCTTTACGGCTGCTTCTGTAATGACTTCTACCTTGTCCTGAAGGTCATAATCCTCAAGCTTCAGCGGGGAAGAGCCAAATGTGTTTGTTGTAATGAACTGGCATCCCGCTGCCTCATATTCTTTATGAATACGCTGGACAATTTCCGGATGGGAGATGTTGAGATAATCCGGACATTCACTATTTGATAATCCATACTTCTGGAGCATCGTCCCCATACCGCCGTCAAAAAATACCATAATGAAACCCTCCTTATACCTGTATTACGATTAATGCCTGAATTGACAGTTTAGAAATGAGCATGTGGAGCACTTCGGGGGCTTATCCCTCTGGATCGTGCCTGAAAGGCCGATGATGGCCGAAACTGATTTTCTTGGGAAAAGCATGGAGTGATCCGTCACGGAGACTCCTATTTTTTCAGCCTGAATCAACTGGCAGAACTGCTTTTGCTGGTAAATCGGCCAGTCCCCGTATCCTGGTGAAAAGCGCCAGACGGTTTTCTCGCCATTCTTTGAAGCTTCTTTCTGGATAAGTTCATCGACCTGGTCAGCCAGGTGTTCAACAGACGTAGTAGCTGCTGCATCTAAAAGAAGGCCTTTTACATATTCACCTGCTTTAAAATGAGCATCGGACTGTTTTTCAATCTCATCTCCGACCGTGACTGCCAGGACGGCAACGGATGAAGAGTTGGCAAGATGATGCTTGATGGCATTTCCTTCAAGCTTCATGGGGAAGTCTCCGCAGATGATGCCGTTTTTATTGTCATAGGGAAGAACCTGCCAGATTCCCCTGGGCTCTGCAAGGGCAAGCGCCTCTCTGACCGCAGAACTCACTTCTTCGGGAGGAAAATCCTTTGAAGAAGGATTCATTCCTGCATATCTGAGCATTTCCTTTTCATTGATTTGAAATAATGTACCATTATAGAAAGGCATGGGAGACCTCCTTCTACACCAATAAAAAAATCCTCCATCCCCAAAGGGACGAAAGATTCGTGTTACCACCCAAGTTTATCCATACATCGCTGCATGAATCTCATCAGGTACGCCGGCTTTTGCCTTAATACCTTAGTGCTGTATCGGGCACACCCGGGATGCTTCATTATTCAGCAATCCCAGCTCAGAGGCCATGTTCAGCAAATATCCCTATGCTCCTTTCCATCTGCCGGAGCTTTCTGGTATAGTCTTTTCTGCCTACTCTTCTCTTCATTGCTTATTTTTAATTACTAGCACTATATCATAGGCAATTCCCTGTGTCAAATAATTTATGATGTCATTTTCAGGATTCCAATCCTTTGGACCAAGCGGGATATTTTAGGCATCTTTTTGCCGTATATTTATATAAGAGAAATAAAATTTTTATTGGAAGAAAGCTATTACATCAGAGTAAAAAAATGTGTTAAGATAAATCATTAGCAAGTGTTCAGACATTTATTTTTTTGATGACTTTTCGGGAATCATAAAATAAATGCGGGAGCAATTGAGGTCAAATCCTCAATAGAAGCTGCTGTTTTATTAAAGGGATACCTGTAGGAAAGGAAAGTGGAATTATTATGATTATGGGAGACATGAAACATCTGGATGCGTACAAGGCCCAAATGCCTGATTTTATTTACGAGGTTCTCAAGGAAGCTTCCCAGTTTGATTTTGCAGGCGTTCCTGATGGAAAATATAAAATCAAAGGATGCAATATGAATGTGGAGACTTCACCGACGGAGCCTTCTGCTCAGAGGAAACTTGAAGGGCACAAGGATTTTATTGATGTTCAGTATGAAGTGGAAGGCAAAGAAGAATGGATCGGGATTGAGACAATTTTTGATGCCGGGAAATGCATAGAAAGTCATCCGGACAGAGACCTTTATTTTTATGAAGCAGGAAAAGATCCGGAAACGAAAATTCATTTCAAGAAGGGCCGTTTTGCCGTATTCTTCCCCGAAGACCTCCATCGCCCGCTCTGCCAGGGAGAAAGTGGCAGCCGGCAGCTTCGCAAAGCTGTCGTGAAGGTGCCGGTGGAATGGGTGAGTGTGAAATAGAAGTCAGGGATCAGAGGTGGCTGGTGATTGCGAAAATTGAACGAAC
Source organism: Dialister sp. CAG:357 (assembly GCF_000435155.1). Taxonomy (NCBI): domain Bacteria; kingdom Bacillati; phylum Bacillota; class Negativicutes; order Veillonellales; family Veillonellaceae; genus Dialister; species Dialister sp. CAG:357. The sequence goes on from NZ_FR896369.1 coordinate 7,906, forward strand.
CTCTTCTTGACTTAAAGTCAACTCTTTGCTATTATAATCTATATTCGATTACTAGCGATTTCTACAGTACCGCACGATGAAGGTGGTATGTGTAAGGGGGCAGAGTATGAAGTATAAAAAATTTTTGGCAGCTGCCATGGCGGCAGGCTTTTTGCTTTCCGCCGGCATGATGACCGGCGGATGCGGGTCGGCCAAACAGCAGCAGGGGCAGCAGCAGGCGATGAAGGTCACGACTTTCAAACCGTTCAAGTCGGACACGCCGATCCAGAGAGAGTATGCCGGCTCCATTATGGCATTGCAGGAGGTGCCGGTCCGCTCGAAAGTATCCGGTACAGTCATGGAAAAATACGTCAAAGGCGGTGACCATGTCACAGAAGGGCAGCCGCTCTTCCGCCTTGATACGCGCACTTATTCGTCTTCTCTGGCAGCCGCAGAGGCGCAGGTCGCGCAGGCTTCGGCTACCTATGAAAATGCGAAGCGCGATCTCGCCCGCTATGAGCAGCTGATCGCGACGGGGGCGATTTCTCGGCAGGCCTATGATGCGCAGAAGGCAGCGACAGAGTCCTATCAGGCCGTCGTCGAAGCAGCCCAGTCGCAGGCAGCGATCGCATCGGATAATCTCTCCGATACCATCGTGACAGCTCCCTTCACCGGGACGCTCTCCATGGATGATGTGAATATCGGCACTTTCGCTTCGGCAGGACAGACGCCTCTCGTCACGATTTCCTCGGCAGATCCGCTGTATGTTCAGTTTGATATGTCGGAGAGCGAATACCTTTCGCTCACCAAGAATAAGAGTGGCACGGAGACGCTCGGGGATACCCTGAAGCTTCGCCTTGCTGATGGCTCCATCTATCAGGAGACCGGCAAGATCGTCCAGATCAATCCGGGGCTGACCGGCGGGCAGCTGACCATGAAGGCGGCATATGCAAATCCGGATAACCTGCTCGTACCGGGGATGTATGCGACGGTCGTTTCTGATGCAGAAATCGCCAAGGGCAGTATCCTGGTACCGACCAAGGCACTCGTACAGCTCCTGAACCGAGATATGCTCGATGTCGTCGTCGATGGCAAGGTCCAGCAGAAGGCGGTCAAGCTCGGTGCGACCTATGGCATCTATACCATCATCGAAAGCGGCATCGATGAAAATGATGAGATCATCGTCGAAGGCCAGAATAAAGTCCGTGTCGGACAGGCAGTCGCTCCGGAAGAAACCACGCGCGAGGCTTTGGAACAGGCGGCGATCAAGGCCGCTTCTGTGCAGCATGGCACGACAGATGCTAAGAAATAAGGGGAGGAGCTATGGCAAATTTCTTTATTAAACGCCCTATCTTTGCTATCGTCGTGGCTCTTGTCATCACGATCGCCGGGGCACTCTGTATTTTCTCACTGCCGATCGACCGCTATCCGAAGATCACGCCGCCTCAGGTCTCTGTCCATGCGACCTATCCGGGCGCTGACTCTGAAGTCGTAGCGCAGACGGTGGCCGAGGTCATAGAAAAGAATGTCGTCGGTGCCGAAGGTTTTGATAATATGTCTTCGACATCGAACTCGAATGGCTCCTATTCGCTCTCGGTCCAGTTCCTGACGGGGACGGACTCGGATATGGCGACCATCCGTGTACAGAATGGTGTCACGGCTGCCGATGCAGGGCTTCCTGATACAGTCCGTTCCATCGGCGTCTCCACGAAGAAATCTTCGGGGGATATGGCACTCGTCGTCGGCCTGCTCTCACCGAATGGCACTTATGATGACGTATTCCTGAAGAACTATTTCTCCATGAACTACCTGGATGAGCTGAAGTCCATCAAGGGCGTCGGCAACGTACAGGAATTCGGCTCTGACTTCGCGATGCGCATCTGGATGGATCCGACGAAGATGTCGCAGAACAAGATCACTGCGAGCGAGGTCATTTCTGCCGTTTCTTCGCAGAATAAGCAGATCGCGGCCGGTAACATTTCCAGCGCTCCGGTCGATCAGAATGCCTCCTTCCAGTACATCATCACGGCGAAGGGCCGTCTTGTGACGGAGAAGGAATTCGGCGATATCGTACTTCGTACCAATGATGACGGCTCCATGCTTCGTCTGAAGGATGTGGCCCGTATCGAGCTTGGTGCAAAGGACTACAGCTTCATTTCCCGTGCGGCGGGACAGGAGTCGGCGATCCTCGCCTTCTCTCTGACCGATGATGCGAATGCGCTCGAAACTCTGGGGGCGATCAAGGAGAAGCTGAAAGAAGATGCGAAGAGCTTCCCAGATGACATGACCTATGTCATCTGCGCGGATAACACGGACTTCATCTATGCCTCCATCAAGGAGGTCATGCATACCTTCGTCGAAGCGCTTCTCATCGTAGCACTGATCGTGTACATTTTCCTGCAGAACTGGAGATCCACGCTCATCCCGATGATTGCGGTCCCGGTATCGCTCTTTGGTACCTTTGCTTCCTTCCTGCTTCTCGGATTTACCATCAATACCCTGACGCTTTTCGCAATGGTTTTGGCCATCGGGCTGGTCGTCGATGATGCGATCGTCGTCATAGAAGCCGTCGAGTATGAAATGCGCTATAACAACATGGGCCCGAAAGAGGCGACTGTTGCTGCGATGCAGAAGGTACAGAGCCCGGTTATCGGCGTAGCGGTCGTTCTGGCTGCGGTTTTCGTACCGGTCGCTTTTCTGGGCGGGATCATGGGTATCCTGTACAAACAGTTTGCTCTCACCATCGCTGTCTCTGTCCTGATTTCTGCTTTCGTCGCGCTGTCTCTGACTCCGGCTCTTTGTGCCGGTCTTCTGAAACCGCCGAAGAAGCAGAATAGGAAAAACTTCCTCGATCGATTTTGGGATACCTTCAATGATGGTTTCGATCGTATGGTAGAGATCTACGGAGCGATCCTGCAGAAGATGGGACATGCGATCGCTGCTCCGATCCTTGTTCTTGTCGTCATCACGGTCGCAGCTTTCGGTATTTTCTTCAAGCTTCCGACAGCATTTCTTCCGCAGGAAGATAATGGCTTCTTCATCACGGCATTCTCTTTGCCGGAAGGCTCTGTCAATGTCAGAACGAATGCAGCGATCAACGATTACCTTGATTATATGGGAAAAGATCCGGCGATCGAACAGTCGCAGGGCGTCACCGGCTTTGATATTTTGTCCGGCGGGCAGAAACCAAATGCGGGTCTTTCCTTCATCAAACTGAAACCGTGGGATGAACGCAAAGCGCCAAACGAACAGATCAATGCCATTATGGGCAAAGCCATGGCATATGGGGCGACCCATCCGGAGGTATCTCTGATGGCGCTGAATCCGCCTCCGATTCCAGGCCTTGGCGCCTCCGGTGGCTTCAGCCTTTATATCATGAACAAGAGCGGTGCATCGGATGAAGAATTCCAGCGCGTTGTCGGAGAATTCCTCGGCGCAGCCAACCAGCGTCCGGAAATCCAGATGGCCTACACCACTTTCCGAAGCGATACACCATCCTACAATTATGATATCGACCGAGAAAAAGCACAGCGAAATGGTGTGGCTGTCGGGGATATCTTCACCGCTCTTCAGGCCTACTATGGCTCTGTCCAGATCAATGATTTCACCATTTATGGCCGTAACTTCAAGGTCGTCGCGCAGGCGGATACCCAGTACCGCACGAACCCGGGGGACAACAAGTTCCTGACGGTTCGCGACAATAAGGGCAATATGGTGCCGATCTCCACCTTTATCACTCCGAAGAAATCCAATGCGATCTCCGTCATCACTCGTTACGACAACTTCCCGGCCGTCAAGGTCGGCGGGCAGCAGAAGGATGGATACTCCTCCGGGCAGGCGCTCGATGCGCTCGAAGAAACCGCCAATCAGGTACTTCCGAATGGTTATGGCTTCGAATTCGTCGAATCCTCTGCCCAGGAACGTGAAGCGAGCGGTAAGACAGTATATGCCCTCTCGCTCGGCATGCTCTTCGTATTCCTGTCTTTGGCAGCTCTCTATGAAAGCTGGAAGGTTCCATTCACGGTCATCTTCGGGATACCGACTGGTTTCTTTGGCGCGAGCCTGGCAGCCATGGCATTCCATGTATATAACGACATTTACTTCCAGATCGGTCTCTTGACCATCATCGGGCTGGCTGCGAAGAACGCCATCCTGATCGTCGAGTACGCGAAAGTCCGTGTTGATAATGGCATGGATGTCATGAAGGCTTCCATCGAAGCATCGCAGATTCGTCTGCGCCCGATTCTGATGACTTCCCTGGCATTCATCCTCGGCAACATTCCGCTGGCACTTTCGACTGGTGCAGGTTCGAATTCCCGTTCTGAAATGGGTATTGCTGTAGTATTCGGCGTGCTTTCTGCAACTGTATTCCAGATCTTCATTGTACCGATGCTCTTCGTTGTTATTGAACGAATTCATGGTTTCAAAAGACCGAAAAAAGGAATTTCAGTAAGCAAGTAATTTAAATGAGACTGCAGTTCATTCATGGGCTGCAGTCTTTTTTATACACAAGAGTGAATATGGAAGATCGATGGAAAGGGCAGGCGCCTTTATTCATGAATTGCTTCGGTGACAGCCTGACTGAAGGGTTCGGACTAAGGAAGGGCAGGTACTGGCTTGAGATTGCTACCAGGGAAATACATGGCATCAGGTTCAGGAATTTTGGATCCTGCGGCTCCCTGTCATCAGATATCCTTCAAAAGGCAGAATTTTTTCTTGAGAGAGCCGGAAGTCAGGATGAAATTTTCATCATGGGCGGAACCAATGATTTGCTGTGCAGAATAAGGCTTTCTTCCCTTGAAAAGAATATGGAAAGGGGGATTTCACATATAGCAGCCAGCCTGCCGCTGACGATTGCCATCCCGCCTCAGGTAACACGCGCAAGCGTTGAGGCAGGATGGCAGTCGGAATTTTCCTATGATGCCAATCAGGAAGATTACAGGACGTATATTTCCTTCTTAAAGGAACTGGCACAGAGCCTTGACGTACGGGTGATTGATTTTTCAAAAGTGATTCCCTTTGACGATGATTATTATGTTGACGGGGTTTATCCTAACGAGAAGGGACAGGAACTCATGGCAGAAGCTGCTATCAAAGTTTGGGGAAATTGAGGGGATTAATCCCTGATTTCCTTTGTACCTTGACCCAGTGGATTTGGTATAATAAAACAATATGGACGATGCATGTTCATAGAATGATAAAGGATAGGAGATTGTTATGGATACGATTCTTGTGACCGGCGGAGCCGGGTTTATTGGATATCATTTAAGCAAACGTCTGCTTAAGGATGGATACAATGTTGTCGGATATGACAACATGAATGATTACTATGATCCAAAGCTTAAGGAAGATCGTGTCAGGGATCTTGAGGAATCAGGACAGGACTATCGTTTCATAAAGGGAGACCTGGCCGATAAGGACATGGTATTCCACCTCTTCGAAGAGATAAAACCTGCTATTGTCGTTAATCTTGCCGCACAGGCCGGAGTCCGCTACAGCATCGATCATCCGGATTCGTATATACAGTCCAACATCGTGGGTTTCTTCAACATCCTGGAAGCTTGCCGCCACTATCCGGTAAAGCATCTTCTTTTTGCATCGAGTTCTTCGATTTACGGAAATCAGGAAAAAGTTCCATTCTCGGTCAATGACCCGACGGACCGCCCAATCAGCCTTTATGCGGCAACGAAAAAGTCTGACGAGCTTATGGCATATACGTATTCCCACCTCTACAGGATTCCTGCTACCGGGCTTCGTTTCTTTACGGTTTACGGACCTTTTGGCAGGCCGGATATGGCTTACTTCAAGTTTGCCAATAAGATTTTCAACGGCGAGACGATTCAGGTTTATAATAACGGAGATATGCTTCGCGATTTCACCTATGTAGATGATATCGTAGAAGGGATTTCCCATATGCTGAACCATCCGCCGAAGCTCAACGAAGAGCATGACCCGTTCAAGGTTTATAATATCGGCAACAATCACCCGGTCAGGCTGATGAAATTCATTGAAATTCTGGAAGATGCCATCGGGAGAAAAGCGGAAAAAGAGTACCTGCCCATGCAGATGGGAGACGTGTATCAGACGTATGCTGATATTGATGATCTGGAAAAAGATTTCGGATTCCATCCGTCGACCACCTTGGAGGAGGGACTTGCCGCATTCGCCAAGTGGTATAAAAATTATTATCATAAGGAATAATCACTTAATAGAGGAGGTATGTCCGTGAATCTTTTACTTGCGGATCTGCATAAATTTGTAGGATACAGCGGCGGCATCGAGCATGTCTTATCGAGGATGGCAGCTGCAATGAAAGACAGAGGATATACGGTTTCTGTCGTGATGGCTGATGAAAAGAGCGGGGATCCTTTCTATCCTCTCCCTGAGGGCGTTAAACTCTATAACTTGTTCAAAATGGAAGAAATGACTGAAATTCATGCCGGCTTGTTTTCCAAGGCAGCAAGGGAAATTGCCCGCGCTTTTAGCAAGGAAGCTGCAAGAAACAGGAATTACAGTATTTTTAACCAGGCAAAGCCTCAGATGAAAAGAGTCCTTGAACTGGCAAAACCTCATGTAATCGTTTCCTTCAGGGAACCGACAGGCCGTCTTCTTCTTGAAGGGCTGGATACTGAAATTCCCGTGATTTCCATGCTTCACAATGATCCGGATGAAATATTCCTCCATTCACCGGAGAAAGAAAAAAGGGCTCTTGAAAAAAGCCGCTTCATTCAGGTACTCATGCCTTCATTTATAGAAAAAGCAGAAAAATACCTGGATTACGATCGCTTTGTGCATATTCCCAATTCTGTAAATATCCCGCATTTGGAGGTGGATCCCGGACAGGAAAGGAAAGTTCACAAAATCGTCAATGTAGGAAGAGTGACAGGCAGGACGAAGAGGCAGCATATTTTAATAGAAGCCTTTTCGAAAATTGCTCAGGAATTTCCCGACTGGGAAGTGGACATCTGTGGGGATACTTACGATAAAGCGTATGTAACTATGGTGAAAAGCCTCATATCCAAAAATGGACTGCAGGACCGTGTCCACTTGCGCGGCACTACGAAGAATATGGGAAAAGTCTGGCAGGAAGCAGATATATTTGCATTCCCAAGCCATCATGAAGGTTTCCCTTTGGCGCTTTCTGAATCGATGGGCGTTGGAATTCCGGCAGTAGGCTTTGCATCCTGCTCTTCCGTCAATGAACTCATCAAGGATCAGGTCAATGGATTTCTTGTTCCTGACGGGGCAGAAGCGTTCTCAAAAGCACTGGCATCCTTGATGAAGGACAGCGAACTTAGAAGGAAACTGGGAACGGGAGCGAGAGAATCAATGAAACCATATGCACCGGAAGTGGTGTGGGATTCCTGGGACAAGCTCATTAAAGAATGCATAAAAGAGCAATGAGATAATATAGGAAACATAGTTTGTATTTGATTTTGGCAGGGGAACCATGAGACAAGACGGAGAAAAATTTCTTAGTGAAGATATTCTGAAAGTAAAGGCAGCCGTAATCGGTGATGTAATGATGGATCAGTACGTGACAGGGAGCGTGAACCGCATCTCTCCTGAAGCGCCTGTACCGGTCAATCTGGTCAAAGGGGAAAGAAACGTGCCGGGCGGGGCTGCCAATACAGCGGCCAATCTGGCATCACTTGGTTGTCAGGTTTTCGTTTCCGGCATAGTTGGGAATGACCAGAATGGGAAAATGCTTCTTGACCTTTTAAAAAATGCAGGAATTGACTCTAATGGGATTCTTGTGTCTGATGATTACCAGACGACAGCTAAAATACGCATTCTGGGCGCAGGCCAGCAGATGATGAGGCTTGATTATGAAAGAACCAGAAAGCTCACTGACGATGAATGCGAAAGCGTTATGGAATGGCTTTGCGGGCTTTTAAAAGCGGGACTGGACTGTGTCGTCATTTCTGATTACGGCAAGGGAATGATCGACGACATACTGTCTCAGAAAATCATAAAGAAAGCCAATGAATACAATGTTCCTGTTCTTGTCGATCCTAAGGGCAGTGATTGGGAAAAGTATGACGGCGCTTATGGAATCACGCCTAATCTGAAAGAGCTTTCTGACTGCGCCGGAAAGAGCATCCCTAATGAAAGCGCTCCCATAGAGGCGGAAGGAAAGAGGATCAGGGAGAAATTCCACTTGAAATATCTCTTCGTAACAAGATCCGAGCGCGGAATCACCTGCATTATGGATGGCGGGGCTATTCATAGAGCATCCGTTGCGCAGGATGTCTTTGATGTTTCGGGCGCAGGAGATACTGTCATGGCTGTTACAGCTGCCTGTGCAGCCGCTGGCATTGATATGGAAACGACATTGGAACTTGCAAACCGCGCAGCGGGCATCGCTGTTTCACATGTAGGAACTTATCAGGTCGAAAGGAAAGAAGTCCTTGATGCATGGCGTGATAATGAGCCGGTCCGCCTTGATTACCTCCCTCTGACGTGGAAGGAAGCGGAAAACAAGGTAAATCTCTGGAAAGCAAGAGGAGAGACCGTTGTATTTACCAATGGATGTTTCGATATCCTTCACAGAGGCCATGTCACCTATCTGCAGAAGGCGGCTTCCCTTGGCGACCACCTGATTGTGGGATTGAATTCCGATGACTCAGTCAAAATGCTCAAAGGGGAAGACCGTCCGGTTAACCGTGAAAATGACAGGAGCTTTATGCTTGCCGCTCTTCGCTGCGTTGATGATGTCGTTGTCTTTGGAGAAGAAACTCCTGAAAAACTTCTGACCCATCTGAAACCGGATATCCTTGTCAAAGGCGGGGATTATAAGGCAGAAGAAGTTGCCGGAAGGCAATATGCAGGATCTGTGGAAATTCTCCCCTTTGTCGATGGTTATTCAACAACAGGAGTCATTAAGAAAATAAAAAGGGAAAAGCAATGAAAAACTCTGCCCGCCGTGTCGATTTGAAAAACAAGACGATTGTTATTATGTATATGCTGTATTTTGGAGACATGGTTTCCATTACTCCTTTTCTTGAAGTGCTGAGAAGAGAAGCAGAAGGCTCCAGGATCGTCCTTGTCATGGACTCCAGATTCCAGGAATCCGTGAAGTACAACCCCAACATCGATGAAATTATTCCTGTCGACAGGAATGGAAAAGATAAGGGGCTTATGGCTACCTGGAATATCGGGCGGCAAATTGGAAAATTGAAGCCGGACGTCCTGATGGCTCTCCATGGGACATCAAGGACTACGCTGATGGGTCTTGCCATGCATCCCAAGTACTGGACGGGAGAAGAGGGAACAGGTATCGATCACTTCTTCATGGATCAGCCGATCGTGATTGAGACGTATAATTCTCATGCTGTCGACAAATACCTTAGAGTGCTGCAGCTTTTGGGTGTAAAAGATGTTTCTCACAGCGGAATGCGTACCTATACCTGCAGTGACTGGGAAGACAAAGCCAGGGAATTTTTCCAGTCGCAGAAATTGCCGCAGAATGCAAAAATGGCCGGATTTTCTGTGGGAAGCTCTACGCCGGAAAAGAACTGGCCCGCTGAGAATTATGGGAAAGTCGCTGATCATTTCTTTGAGAAGGGATTCATTCCGGTTTTCTTTGGCGTCAAGTCAGAGCTGGGGCTGATCCAGAAGGCTATTTCCTCTATGAAACACGGGGATAAAGCGGTTATTGCGGCAGGCCATCTGAGCATGGGCGAATTTATTGCAGCGGCCGGTCATTGCTCCATTTTCTTTACCAATGACAGCGGACCCATGTATGTAGCAGACAGCCGCGGTATCCCGACTATTTCCATGTTCGGACCGAGCAATGCAAAGTTCCATCATCCATTGGGACCTTGTTCACAGGCAATTTCTTCATGGGATATGCCTGAGGGACCCGAGCATGTGAATAAAACGATTGCATCAGGCAATTATGTGCCTATTTCTGAAATCAGTGTGGATAGGGTCATTGATGCAGGAGAGAAAGCATTAGAAAAAGCAGAAAATCTGTAAATTGAAATAGGGCTGTGACAAAATGGTTAATTATTTTGCCACA
>NZ_FR896370.1:0-3088 GCF_000435155.1 Dialister sp. CAG:357
GGGCTCGAGGGTTGATGGCGCCGCCGGGCCTGCGGCCCTGGGAGCCAAGGGTTCTGTCCGGGATCGGCTCCGCCTTCCGGACGGTTTGAGGGCTCCGCCCAGGGAGTTATATAGTATCGCTCCGCTGGGGAGGTGGGCGCCTGGCGGCGCCAAAAAAGGGAAAGCGGCCGAAGGCCGCTAATCATCGCCATGCTATTCCTGCTGATGAATCCAAAGGCATCCAGCCGGAACCGGCCGGCAGCAGGAAGATGGAAGCCGATTGCCTTCACCTTTGTCCCCAGCGGCTCCTTCCCGCCGACTGGTATTTAATAGCATTTCTCTCATATGCTTCGCGTACCGAGATTCTTCGCCTTCGGCTCAGAATGACGATGAGGGCGAGATGGCAAGGCACGTGACGCAGGCTCCTTCCGCAGGTGGCAATCCTGCATAGGATTGCCAAGTTGGGCAAAGTTGGCCCTTAGCCTGCCCATAAAAGGGCCTTCCTATGAATTGCCCGACCGGAATGGAGCTGGGCAAAGCCCTGAGGAACACCGAATCTTTTTAGCGAAAGACCTGACGCCCCTATCCTCTGTCGCCTTCGGCGACACCTCCTTCCTAAGGAAGGAGGCTATAGAACTCCGTTATGCAGCAGTGTTGACATAAAAGACAATTCCGTAACGCTGACTTCATACTCATCGCCCGCAGGGCGATACCTTCCCCTCTGAACCCTTTGAACTTTCTGCACCCTCTGATCTTTACCCCTCTGCCATCTGCTTCAGCTCTTCCCTATCTGTAATATGGATTTTCTTTCCTTTCCGGCTGATGAGGTTCGTTTCTTCCAGCAGGTGGAGTTTACGGGAGAGGGTTTCGGGGGTGGTGCCCAGGTAGGCGGAGAGGTCTTTCATTTTCATGGGGATTTCCAGGTCCGCCGCGCCGCCGCTTAGGAGGTAGAGGCTCAGAAGGTAGGCGGAAAGTCTGGTTTCTACTCTTTCCATCATGAGGAAGCGGGTCTGGTTTTCTGTGTCCGCCATGCGCTGGGCGTTGATTTCCAGAAGTTTCAGGGCCAGCTTTGGGGTTTTCTCAAGGAGGGCGGTGAAGTTGCTTTTCCGGAGGAGGCAGGCGTCGGTGGCTTCCAAAGTGTCGATGAAGAGGTCTTGGGCCCTGGCGCCTAGGAGGGCGTTGGCGCCTTCGTAGCTGCCGGGGGTGAGGAGGCGGAGGAGCTGTTCCCTCCCGTTTCCTGCAATCATGTAGACTTTCATAGAGCCCGATGCCACGATGATGAGGAGGGGGTCGTCTCCCGGCTGCCAGACGGTTTCGCCTTTGTTGAAGTGGCGGTGAATGACGAGGCTTTCGATTTTGTCCTGTTCCTCTTCGGAAAGGTGGTTGAAAAGGGGGACGATGGATGTGCAGTGATGTTCTTTCATGGGATATCCTTTCTTATTTCTTTTCTTCTATTATACATGGAAAAAAGAAATATTTACATTTCTTGATATGTATCAATGTTTTAGATGCCCCGTTTCTTTATACTATTTACAGATAAAGAAATCCGAGCTTACAGAGCTCCAGTGAAACAGGAAAGGATGATTCCAATGATGGACACAATTCAGGAAAACGAAATTTTCAATCTGGCAGATAAGGTGGATTATCAGGACGGTGCTTTCCATCCGCTGGTGATTGACAGCAATGACAAGGCGGAGCACGTGCTCATGGCAGTGGATAAGGGAGTGCTGATTCCGGACCACAAAGCGCCGTCGGACCTCATTTTCCAGGCCCTGGAAGGGGAAGCGGTGCTTCATGTGGGAGGAAAAGACCTCAACGTGAAGAAGGGAGATTTCCTCTATCTGAAGGAAGGCACCCTTCACCATCTGCAGGCAGTATCAAAGTTCAAGTTCTCCATGGTGCGTCTTTATAAATAATTTTCAAACTTCATCAATCGGTACACATATAAACAGGAAAGGATGATTACTATGATTAACACAATTCAGGAAAACGAAATTTTCAACCTGGCAGACAAGGTGGATTACCAGGACGGTGCTTCCCATCCGCTGGTGATTGACAGCAATGACAGGGGAGAGCATGTGCTCATGGCGGTGGATAAGGGTGTGCTGATTCCGGAGCACAAGGCGCCGTCGGATCTCATTTTCCAGGCCCTGGAGGGGGAAGCGGTGCTTCATGTAGGAGGAAAAGATCTCAACGTGAAGAAGGGAGATTTCCTCTATCTGAAGGAGGGCACCCTTCACCATCTGCAGGCGGTGACCCGGTTCAAGTTCTCCATGGTGAGAATCTACAAATAAATTTCAAATTTCATCAATCAATGCTCGTATAAACAGGAAAGGACGATAATTATGATTAACACAATTATGGAAATGACAGCGATAAAAGGTCTGGCAAGGAAGGCGGCCCTTGGGCTGGCGGTGGGTATGCTGCTGCTGGCGCCGGTGGCGGCGGAGGCCCACTGTGATACCATGGACGGGCCGACGGTGAAGGATGCCCTGAAGGCCATGGAAACGGATAATGTGAATTATGCGCTGAAATGGGTGCAGCCCCGGTATGAGGGGGAGGTGATCCGGGCATTTAATCTGAGCATGAAGGTGAAGGATATCAATGCAGATACCAGAAATCTGGCGGAGCAGTATTTCTTTGAAATTCTCCTCCGGGACCACCGGGCCGGAGAGGGGGCGCCCTTTGAAGGGGTGAAGCCCCATGGAACGCCGATTGATGAGAGGGTGAAGGCGGCGGACAGGAGCATTGAAGAAGGAAATCTGAAGCCCCTGGAGCATCTGGTGGATAGGGATAAGCAGGCGGAGCTGGAACGCCGCTTCCAGCGGGTCATGGCCATCAGGGATTTCGACGTAAATAACCTTGAGGCGGGCCGGGAATATATTGAGGCCTATGTGCAGTTCTTTAAATTTGCAGAGGGAGAGGAGGACGAACATCACGGAGTACATGGCCATGGCGGCCATGAAGCCCTGCATGGACAGGAATAATAAAAAAGCACCAGTCGGAAGACCGGTGCTTTTTGCTGTGTGCGATACTTGAGGCGGTGGGCTTTTGAGGAGGAATCGGCGCTTGGCGGTATTCCCGAAGGTTGACGCGGCTTCGCCGCGAG
>NZ_FR896371.1:0-5556 GCF_000435155.1 Dialister sp. CAG:357
ATTTTTATCCCACAAAAAAGCGTGAAGAACCTTTATTCTTTCCTGCCGTTGCCCTGTTTCCCTCCACCCACCAAAATTCCCACTCAAAAAGCCGCTCGGGGAATAGCGGCTTTTTGGTGAAGGACTTCGTATCCTTCAGGGAAGGTATTAATTTGTAAGGGAGTACCTCATTCTTCGGGGGATTCCGGCTCAACAGGGAGGAAGAAACCGGAACTGAAGGATAAGGCTTGGCAGGATCCGATTTTGGGAAGGAGGGATCCTGCCGGAGGCCGGAAGAAAGGTTCTTTTTATAGGGAAGAAAGATAACGTTCCTTGTCCGGCCCCTTGGAGTGAACCAAAGCATGGGATTGCTCTGGCAGCCGGACGCCGGTTTTGGGAAGGTTGGCGTCCGGGATTTGTGAATTTTTTATACTCGCTCTCCGAAATCGGGAAGGTGGAGAGATGAGTTGTGAAGGCCAGGTTTATTTGGGAAGTCCGCCTGGTCATGATTCACGTCAAGCAGTCTTTATTCTTCAGGCTGCATCTGTCCGTCCGGACGCGGCTGGAAACCTGCGTCCGGAGGAGGGGTGGGCTGGCCGTCTCTCGGACCGAATTTGTGGTCCTTCTTATGCTGGCCCTGCTCATTACCTTTTTGCTGATCAAAGCGCGGGTTCTTATGGTGTTTGAAACGCTTGTCTTTCGGACCTTCGCGGTGCTGTCCGTCACGGTCCTGTCTGTCGAAGCGGTGCTCTCCATCACGTTTTTCGCCTTTGAAATGCTGCTCGCCCTTCTGGCCGTCAGCTTTCCATTCGTCCTTCTGTCCATCCTTGCGGTGGAAGCGGTGCTGTGGCTGCTGCTGGCCTTCAGGCATGCGGCGGTCACCTCTTCTGACTCTCGGGCCATTGGCCTTGTCGGAAGGTGCAGGCTGTCCGTCTTTCTGCATCATGGCATTCTCGTCGCTTCTTGGAGCGCGGCCTTCTTCTGCATTGAGGAGAGCGATACAGTAATCGCGGCCGGTATTGGTGACTTCATCCGGAGTGACGGCTTTCGGAGCCATTCTAGCAGTTCTTTCTGCCTGCTGGGTTTCCTTTTCGCGGTACTGCGGATTGTCCTTGGCCCAATCAGCCTTCTGCTGCTCGGTCATCTGCGGAGGGAGCACGAAATTGTCAGTCGTCGGTTCAGCGGCAAAAACGGAATTTCCTGCAAATCCGGCTGCGGCAAACATAGCTGCGGCAGATACCATGATGATGTGTTTCTTCAGGTTTCTCATAATGAATCCATCCTTTCTGAAGCAAATTTATATATGCATTCCGTTCGCGTTTTGGGAGGTGCGGAGCGGAAGGGCTTCCATGACATAGGGATTATTGTATCCACTAAATCAAATAATGGCAAGCGGTTACTTTTGGGTAACCAGGATTAGATGCGGTGCCATTCCTCATCGTCTGGACCCATAGCTTTCGGCGGGTCCTGTTTTTCTTCTTTCTTGACCTTCGGGGCTTTCTTTTCGTGCTTTTGGCCGTAGTGGATGCCCTGGTCTTCGTATCTCTTGTTTCTGTCCTGTTCGAAATTGTCCTGCTTCTGATCTTTCTTTACATGCTTCTTCACTTTCTTGGCATGTTCTTTCTGGTCCTTCTGTTCAGCTTTCTTCATGTTCTGAATCTGCTGACTGGAGTACTGGTCATTGTTCTTTGTCCAGGCATCACCCTTCTGGGAATATTCCGGAGGAACCATCGGACGTTCGTCAGCGGCGGAAACCGTCGTGCCGAATGCGAGAGCGCCTGTCAGCGCAAGTCCTGCGATAGCTGCTGCGATAATTTTCTTGTTCATAATGTACCTCTTTTCCAAAATAGGCCTTTGCCTGTCCTTCCAATATGTACCGGTCAGGAAACCCTGCCGGGGAAATCACGATTAGTTCTGCGGTGCTGCTTCAGGAGCATTTTCTGCGGCCGGCTTCTGATCCTGTGCAGGTTTCTGATCCTGCGCCGGTGCATTCTTGGCTGCCTTGTCAGCATCCTTCACATCCCTGCGGTCATCACGGCCGTGGAGATCCGGAGGCGGACCCTTGAAGTCCTTGTCATGACGTTCATCCATCATCCTGCGTTCTTCATCAGGACGGATGTGCCTGTCCTTGTGGTCAAAGTTTTCCATGATCGCCGGTTTATTTTCAGCGATCCAGTGACGGTAGGAGCCGATGTCGTTTGCCACGAAGGAAACGGCGGCTGTCACCATGGAGAGGATAGCGAGTACGATGAAAACAATGATTTTTTTCATTTGCCTTCACCGCCTTCCTCTTTATGATCATCTTTCTTGACGGTGCTCTGGAGAGCTTTGCTGCCTTCGATTCCCGTGAAGAGAACAGCGAGGGCGGAGAAGATGCCAGCGCCGCCGATCGAGAAGAGCGTCAGCGGGTGGAGACCCGGAAGCGGGGGAATACCCTGGAACGGTGCGAACCGTACCTGCAGGAGACCCAGAATCAGGATCGTTGCTGCTGCGATGAATACGGCAAGGACGATGCCTGCGCCGTAGAGGAGACGTGCTGTCAGGAGAGCTGTGCTTTCCACAGCCTGCGGAAGCTTCGGGCTGACCTCATCCCAGGTTTCGCCCAGTTTCTTCTGTGCTGCATCGGCTGCCTTGCCAGCGGCATTGGCTGCCTTTTCAGCGCCATCCATCAGCGTGGAAGTCTTCGTCTTTTCATCGACGAAGACTTCGGACTGGTAGGAATCATATATATCTTTCGGACTGCCGAGCTCCTTGGAGATTTCCTCCTCAGTAAGTCCTTCCTTTTTGCCTTCTTCGAAATGAGCCTCGTAGTCAGCGAGGATTTCCTTCACTTCGCTCGGCTTCGCGTTGCGGAAATAGTACCTTATAAGGTCTAAAAATTCACTTTCACGCATAAGATTCGCCTCCTTCGGCAAGTAGTCGTCGCACAGCTTTGTTGAATTCCGTCCATTCCTTCACGGACTCCTGGAATTCAGCCCGGCCTGCGTCTGTGATGCGGTAATATTTCCGCGGGGGGCCATTATGTGATTCAGCCAGGTACGTGTCGACCAGGCCATCTTTCTTGAAACGGTTCAGCAGCGGATAAATAGTACCTTCGGACATTTCGATGTACTTGGAGATTTCCGTGACCAGCTCGTAGCCATAGAAATCTTTCCGCTGGAGCATGGAGAGAACCACGATCTCCATGACACCTTTCTTCAATTGTACATTCATAGCCGCTCCTTTCTTGGGTGACTAAGATCTTCCGAAGAAAACACCTCCCTGGATTATTGACTGGCGGTCTGTTTTCTTCGTTGAACATACTTTATCACAAAGTACTTTGTAATGCAAGGTATTAAATATTAAATAATTCTTTACATTTTCTTATACTATAAATTTCATTGATACTGGAAGAGGAAATCTCCGCATTCCATCGGCTTTTCTGCTGACGATAGGGAAATAGCGTGATACAATGACAGTATGAATAGACAGTAAAAAAGACCGGGGAAAACCCGGCCGGGGGAAGTGATCTATATGGCAAATATCGTTTTAGGGATTTTCGCAGCCATTTTTTTATCTGCATCCTGACAGGATCAGAGCTCCTCTATGCGCTTGGCGCAGGCTTCTTTCTTTTCGTCGGGTACGGACTCTATAAGAAGTACAGCTTGTCCGATGTCCTCTCCATGGCATGGAAGGGCGTCATGTCCGTCCGCACCATCTTCATCGTCTTCATGCTGATCGGCATGCTGACAGGTGTGTGGCGCGCTTCGGGAACGATTGCCTACATCATTACGCTCGCTTCCGATTTCATAGAGCCGTCCATTTTCATCCTGATTGCCTTCCTTCTGAACTGCGCGGTTTCCTTTCTCCTCGGAACATCCTTCGGCACGTCCGCCACGATGGGGGTCATCACCATGTCGATCGGAATGACCATCGGTATGCCGCCGGCCATGGTGGGAGGCGCCATCCTTGCCGGCGTCTACTTCGGCGACCGCATGTCGCCCGTCTCGACCTCTGCGCTCCTCGTCAGCGTCCTAACGGAAGTCGACCTCTATACGAATATAAGAAATATGGCAAAATCCGCAGTTCTGCCATTCCTCATTTCCTGCGTGATTTACTTTGCTCTTGGAGAAATGCTTCCAGATGCCGCCGCGTCAGCCGCAGCTTCTGCAGACTTTGAAGAGCTCTATATCTTTTCGCCCATCCTTGCGCTGCCTGCCGTTTCCATTCTCCTCCTCAGCTTCTTCCGCGTACCCGTCAAAACGAATATGGCCGTCAGCATCGCTCTGGCGGCGCTTCTTTCCTACACCGAGCAGGCGCAGGATCCATGGAATATCCTTTTCATCATGATCTTCGGCTACGTTTCGCCCGTCCCGGAACTTGCGCCCATGGTCAATGGGGGAGGCATCGTATCCATGCTCCATGTCGCCGCCATCGTCTGCCTCTCCGCTTCCTTCTCCGGCATTTTCCAGGGGACGGGACTTCTGGACGGCATCCATGGGAAACTTGAAACCTTTGCACGCCGCTTCGGGAATTATCCGGCGACGCTGCTCTCTGCCATCATCACGAGCCTCATTTCCTGCAGCCAGACGCTCGCAGTCATCCTTACATCCCAGCTCTGCGGGACACTCAATAAGGACAAGGAGCAGTTTGCGGAAGACCTGGAAGACACAGCTATCGTCATCCCCGCCGTCATTCCATGGTCCATCGCCTGCGCCATCGTCCTCGCCGCGACCAGCGCGCCCCTCGCATCCATTCCCTATGCCTTCTACCTGTACCTGCTGCCGCTCTGGAAGCTGATTCATACGACCTTTTCGCGCCGCAGCAAAAGCAAGTGAAGAATATCCGAAATTTCCTGCACCATAGGATTTCCTTAGTGCTACAATAGAGGAAAAGCCGGATAACAATAATAATACCGGCATGGGATTTGGGAAACCCAAGGAGGATATAATGACTGAACAAGATTTACAGGACCTGATCAAAGAGGCCAAAGAAGCAGGCGCATCCGATGCGAAAAAAGTCGACATCGCCAGCGTCAAACTCGCCGCCTGGCCGAGAATGAAGTGCCAGTTCGGCTGCCCGAACTACGGAAAGACGCTCTGCTGCCCGCCGTACACACCAGAGCTTCCTTTCATGAAACAATTCATCGGTGAATACAAGAATGGCATCATCATCCAGTACACCGTCACACTCACCGAAGAAGACTGCAAAGACTGGACCAAAGTCGACACAGGCGTCACAAACGGCCTTCTCGAAGTACTGCTGAAAGTAGAAAGAAGCGCTATGCTGAAGAACTACTACAAAGCCTTCGCACTGAAAGCCGGCCGCTGCCGTCTCTGTGAGACCTGCAATCTCAAGCACTGCGTCCATCCGCTCGAAGCAAGACCGTCGCTCGAAGCCTGCGGCATCGACGTCTTCGCTCTTATCAAAGACAACGGCTACCGCTCCGAAATGCTCACCGGCCCCGTCAAGAAACTTCCCGTCTACGGCATGGTACTCATAGACTGAGAAATAGATGGAAAATAGAAAAGGGGCTGTGACAAAAATCGCTAAAACGCTGTTTTCTCTTTTCTCGAACGAAGTGAGGTTTAAGGGTGT
>NZ_FR896372.1:0-9748 GCF_000435155.1 Dialister sp. CAG:357
TGCCCCCCTGCGATGAACGGCTTTATGCCCGGCCCTTATAATCGCAATTGATACCGGTACGGTCGTATTTCTTTGTTTATCTGCAGGGATTCTTGGGGCATAGGTCAGCTCTCCCTGACGGCAGTAAATCGTTCGGAGTCCCGGCGTGCCACACGCCGCTGCCGCCATGGTAAGCTGCCTGCAGAAAGCCGAATCCATGGAAAGGGGGACTTTCTCATGAAGAAATCTGGAAGGAAACCGGAAGAATGAGGGGCCGGACCACAAGTGGAGATTCCAAACCCCGGGGAGCCCGGGCAAATCAATTTCTTCAAAGACGGGAAACCACATATCGGGAGGAATCTATGATAACCCTGCCCTCTCAGATGCTTATCCGGGATATGGTCATCAGGCGAAGAGGTGCCCATGGGGCCGCATCAAAAGGGGTCAGGAAAGCATGAAAAAAGAGGAAATGCTTTGCGAAAAGCATTTCCTCTTTTGTATGTCCATAGTCCGCTGAAAAACGAATTACTTGGAGTACAGTTCGACGATGTTGGTTTCGTTGACTTCGTCTTTGTACGGAAGTTCATCTCTCTGCGGGAATCTGGTCAGAGTAGCTGTCCAGTTGTCGAAGCTCTTTTCGATGTATGGAAGATCGAAGGGCTTCAGTTCCTGGAAGGACTGCTTGAACATTTCGTTAGCTCTGTAAGCTTCGCGGAGGGAGATAACCTGGCCGGCACGTACCGGATAGGACGGGATATCAACTCTCTTGCCGTCAACGTTGATCAGTCCATGGGTTACCATCTGACGAGCCTGACGGATGGAACGTGCAAAGCCTGCACGGTATACAAGGTTGTCCAGTCTTGTTTCCAACAGGAACAGCAGGTTTTCGCCTACGACGCCGGACATTCTCCTTGCTTTATCATAATAGCGGTAGAACTGCTTTTCAAGCAGGTTGTACATCGCTTTAACCTTCTGTTTTTCTGCGAGCTGAACGCCGTATTCAGACTGTTTTTTCTGACGGGTTTCAGCTACCTGCCGTTTTAACGCTTTCGGATGGCCGTAAATGTTTACGCCGAAACGTCTGCTGGTCTTAAAACGGAGATTTCTGTTAGTTGCCATTGTGTGAGTCACCTCTCTAAAAAATTAGCTGCATATTCGAAACAGCTTTTATATTATAATTTGTTTCTGCTTATCTGTCAATGAAATTTCTCTGTATAGAGCGTATTTTCCCTGTTCCTTTCAGTTTAGGGGAAAATCCATGGATATTCATCCCCTGTCTTTGGATAATACCCATACATAAGGCTTTCCATCCTGCTTGTGAAGACCGACGACTTCAGGCATGAAGGAGGGGAATTCCCTGCCGTATTCCTCGAGGAAGAGGAAGTAGGAAAGGATGTCCTTTGTCCATGTTTCTCCGGCCGCCAGAAGGCAGATGCCCGGAGGATAGGGAAGGACGGCTTCAAGGGCAGTTCTTCCTTCGGCCTCTGCAAGCGGGCATTTTTCGCCTTTTCCTGAGAGCCATAATTGATTGGCTTTCCTGCCTGTCATTGGCGCATCCGGGAAATGCTCAGAGGAAAAGAGGGTATTGAGGAGAGAAAAAACATTTTTTTCATGAAGGAAATGGAAGAAGCGGGAAGAAAGGTCCCGGATGTCTTCTTCCGGAAGGGAAGAACATTCCGGAAGGATTTCAGAAACCGGCCTGTTTTCCTCGAAGGCCTTTTCCAGATCGGCCAGGGCAGAAACCAATCTCTTTGCCTTTCCTTCCTTGTCGCCTGGCTCGGCAAGAAAGAGAATTGTGCAGAAATCGGACTTCTCCGGCGTGATGCCTTTGGATTCAAGGTACATGGAAATAAGAGGCGCAGGGATTCCTTCCTTGTATTCCTTCAGGGATCCGCTTGTCAGAAGGATCTTGCAGGGATCGATCATCGAAAGTCCGTCTTCTGCGTGAGAGAATCCATGCCACGCGTAGTCTTTGGAAATAGAGAAGAAAGCAGGATCATTCATGATTTCCTTATCATCTGCTTCTTCCCATTTCCTTCCATGGACGATCGGGGGTAGGAAGGGGCGGATGAAGCGGAGGTTTTTGAGAAGCTTTTTCCTTAAATGGATGGAGAAGCGGAAGGCTTCTTCCCATAGCTCTTTTCCATACTTCCTGTGAATGAGCGCATTCATTTCAAGCCCTGCAAAAAGAGGATAGTAGGGGGAAGTCGATATATTCATGAGGAAAGCGCTGTCCAAAATATCATCGGGAAGGCAGCGCTTCTCGCCTTTGATATGGCTGTCTTTCTTGTGGATCTGGGACGTCTGGGAAAATCCTGCAAGCTGCTTGTGGACGGACTGCGTGACAAGGATTCCGGGGTCCTCGGGCCCAAGGGGAAACGTCAGGACAGCACTGTCTTTCAAAAGCGGGATGAAATTTTCATATCCTGCCCATGCGCCGTCGAAAAGAATGTAGTCACAGAGCGGGCCCAGCTTTTCCAGTATCATTTTTGCATTGAGGAAAAGCCCGTCGTATGTGGTAAGCTGCAGGCAGGCAAGGCGGAAAGGCCGCTCCTTTTGGGCAAGGGAAGGATCGATGGCTGCCGCCTTTTTCCTGAGGAAATCCGAATCAAGGAAGGCAGGGTCAAGCGTATCTATGACGCCTTCCCCGTTTCTTTCCGATCCCAGGTATACTGCTCTTGCACCTGCCTGGATGAGGGCGCCCTGATACGTGGATTTATGGTTGTTCCTGTCAAAGAGGACGAGATCATTCTCAGAAAGAAGGGCAGAGGCACAGATCCGGTTTGACGTGGATGTCCCTCCCAGGACGAAGCGGCAAAGGTCGCTCTGCCAGGTGCGGGCGGCCATTTCTTCAGCCATTCCGGATACGCCCTCATGGGAGAAAGGATCTCCTATAAGGGAAGAGGAATCAGAGATATCGGCGAGGAATGCATTTTTTCCAAGGCCTTTTGTAAATATATTTCCTTCTTCTGTCATTTCATAAAAAGCGCCGCTGTGATGGCCCGGCGTATCAAAGTCGTCTCTTTCATGCAGGGCATGGGATAGAAGAGACTGCGTGAACGGAGGAAGCTTTTTAAGCTCATTTTCCGTAAGTGTATGTTCTTTATTTTCCATGGTGCCTCCTGTCTAATGGTTTATTATACAATATGAAAAGCTGTTGTGGCGCGGATGTCCGTTTTCTTGTATAATATCTTATTCTTATGTTAATATGTAATGATAAGACGAGATGAAAAATGGGAGGTCCTGACAGGATGGCTGATTCGGTCAATACGGAATATCAAGTGAATATCCCTGTTTTTGAGGGACCGATGGATCTGCTTCTCCATCTGGTTACGAAGAATCGAATTGATATCCATGATATACCGATTCAGAGCATTACCAGCCAGTACCTGGACTACCTCAATGCAGCCAGTGAATTCGACCTGGAGCTTGGGAGCAGTTTCTTTGCCATGGCATCCACACTGCTTCTTATCAAATCCAGAGTGCTCCTTCCAAAGAGAAGGCAGGAGGAAACGGGAGATGAGAGTGAGCAGGAAGATCCCCGCGGGGAACTGGCAAGGTCTCTGGAAACGTTCCAGATGATCAAGGAAGTGAGAAGGCGTATTTCCGAACTCATGGAAGAGGAACGCCCCTACCATGGGAAGGAGCCGGAAGATGTCAGGAACGCTGCGTTTACCGGTAGTATTCCTGTTGCCCGGCTGCAGGCCGCTTTCTTTGCCCTTTATGATGCGATTCATGAAGAGGAGGAACGCTGGGTGCCTCCGGAAGAGGTTTCCCTTGAAGCGGAGATTGAAACGCTGGGAAGCACGCTGAAAAGACAGGGGAAAGTGGAATTTCGTTCTTATTTTGCAAAACAGAAGACAAGGCTGCGGCTGGCTGTGACGCTGATGGCTCTTTTGGAGCTGATGCGCCTTGGCAAAGCCAGACTCAGGGATACCGCTAAAGGTCTTGTCATTGAAGGGGGAATACAATGAGCAGTCTTGACCGTATGGCCGGCCTTTTGGAAGCATTTCTTTTTGCCAAGGGAGATCCCGTCTCCCTGAAGGAAATGGCAGAGGCGCTGGAAGAAGACTCATTGAAAATAGAGGAAGCACTTCATGTGCTTCAGGAAAAATACGACAAGCCTGATTCAGGCATTACGCTCCATCATACGGGAGCGGGCTGGTCACTTACGACGAAGAAGATGTATGACGAATGGCTCTCCTCCCTTCTGGGGAAACAGAGCCCGCTTTCCTCTTCTGCGCTTGAAACGCTGGCTGTCGTAGCATTCAAGGAACCGGTCACCCGCACAGAAATCGAGAAAATCCGCGGAGTTTCTGCAGGAAGAGTCCTGGCAGGACTCCTTGAAAAGGGACTGATCGAAGAACGAGGGCGTCTGGATGTGCCCGGAAGACCTATTTTATACGGCACGACAAAACGGTTCCTGCAGTGTACGGGTCTTAGTGATATCAGCGAACTTCGGACAAGATGGTCCGGGAAGCTGGATGAAGGAGAATTATTTTGAAAGAACGCTTACAGAAAATTTTAGCACGCGCCGGTATTTGCTCCCGCCGCAAGGCAGAAGAGCTGATCGTTTCCGGCAAGGTGCGCGTCAACGGCAAAGTTGTCAAAGAACTCGGGTCGGAAGCCGATCCGTTCTCTGACAGGATCGAGGCGCTTGGCGAGACTGTAAAGCCGGAGAAGAAGCGCTGGTTCCTCTTTTACAAGCCGGACGGCGTCATTACTTCGGTGTCTGATCCGGAAGGAAGAAGGACGGTCATGGATTACTTCAGGAACATCAGGGAAAGAATATTCCCTGTAGGCCGTCTCGATTATCATTCGGAAGGTCTCCTTATCATGACCAATGACGGAGAACTCGACAATATCCTGACGCATCCAAAGCATGAAGTGAAGAAGGTGTACGAAGTCACCGTCAGGGGCAGGTATTCCCCGAAACTGGCGGAAAAAATGTCCAAAGGCGTCCGCATCGATACCGGTGTGACAGCGCCCTGCGAAATCGAAGTCATCGGTTATGACAAGGAAAAGAACAAAACGCAGGTCCGCATGACGCTTCATGAAGGAAAGAACCGCGAAATCAGAAAGATGATGGCAGCTTACCATTATCCGGTATTTGAACTGAAACGTGTCAAGTATGCATTCCTGACGCTGGACGGGCTTTCCAGAGGAAGCTACCGCCGTCTGACGAATGAGGAGGTGCAGAAGTTATATGAGCTCGGGAAATAAGACAATCTGCATCATAGGGGGCGGCGTAGCCGGCCTTCTGGCGGCTGTGACCGCAGCTGACGAGGGAGCTTCTGTCAAGCTCTTTGAGAAAATGTCCAAAGTGGGCCTCAAGATGGGCATCACGGGAAAAGGGCGCTGCAATCTGACAAACAGCGCGCCGATCATGGACTTCATTGCAAAGACACCCGGAAACGGCAAGTTCCTGTACAGCGCTTATGAAAAATTCAATAATGAAGACCTTCTGGACCTGCTTCACGGCTGGGGCCTCAAGACGAAAGTGGAACGCGGCGGAAGAGTATTTCCAGCAAGCGATGATGCGCAGGAAGTCCGTCATCTTTTCATGGACCTTTTAAGAAAGAAGAAGGTAGAGCTCCATCTGGATGAATCTGTCACCCGCATCCTGACAAAGGACGGGGAAGTATCCGGAATCGTGACTGACAAGGGAAGCTATGGCGCCGGTGCCGTTATCCTCTGTACGGGCGGCTCCTCTTATCCGCGCACCGGCTCGACCGGCGACGGCTACCGCATGGCAAGAGAGCTTGGCCACAAGGTCACGGCAATCCGCCCTGCGCTGATTCCTCTTGTCTGCAAGGAATCCTACGGCAAGGAACTTCAGGGACTTTCCCTGAAGAATGTATCCTTTTCCATTGATGCAGGCGGAAGAAGGAAGGCCAGCGAATTCGGCGAGATGCTTTTCACGCATTTCGGCGTAAGCGGCCCGATCGTCCTGATGCTTTCCGACAAGGCATCGCTCTGGCTGTCACAGGGCCATGAGATCAAGGCATCCATCGACCTGAAACCGGCCCTGACGGAAGACGTACTCGACAAGCGAGTCCTTCGCGATCTGGAAACGTACCATCTGAAACAGATGGCAGGCGCTCTCCAGGATCTGATGCCGCACAGGATGATCGACGTCATCCTTTCCCTTGCCGGCATCGAAAGAGACCTTACTGTCAGCGATCTCAAGAAGGCGCAGAGAATTGCGCTTGTCAAAACGATGAAAGCCATGCCGCTCACCGTGACGGGGACGCGTCCGATTTCGGAAGCCATCGTTACGGCAGGGGGCGTTTCCGTCAAGGAAATCAATCCGTCCACGATGGAATCCAAAGTGGTTAAAAAATTATATATGGCGGGCGAAGTGCTTGATGTCCATGCATTTACTGGCGGCTACAATCTGCAGGCTGCTTTCTCCACAGGGCATCTGGCGGCGCTTTCCGCAGTAAGGAGTCTGGAAAATGCGTAAATTATCTATTGCGATCGACGGACCTGCAGGTGCAGGCAAGAGTTCTGTCTCCAAAATTCTGGCAGCAAGGCTCGGGTATGCCTATCTTGATACCGGCGCCATGTACAGGGCTGTCACATACGAAGTCCTCAGCAAAGGGATTTTTGATGAAATAGAAATCGTCCTCATGATCAATAAGATTGATATGGAAGTGAAACCTGACAAGGATGCCATGCTTGTCTTTGTCGATGGGGAAGATGTAACGCCTTTCTTAAGGACAGCTGACGTTTCTGCCCATGTTTCCTGGGTGTCTGCCATGGCAGGCGTCAGAAGAGCCATGGTCAAGATCCAGAGAAAGCAGGCAGAAAAGGGCGGAATTGTCCTTGATGGAAGAGATATAGGAACGACAGTCCTTCCCAATGCCGATGTGAAGATTTTCCTGACGGCTTCTGCTCATACAAGAGCCATCCGCCGCTGCATGGAGCTTGCTGCTGCCGGACAGGATGTAACACCGGAAGGCATTGAGGAAGATATCGAAAAGAGAGATTATCAGGACAGCCACAGAGCTGTTTCTCCTCTCCGCCAGGCCGACGATGCCGTTCTTCTTGATAACGGGGATCTGACACTCGAAGAGACCGCAGATGCCATCATCAGCATCTGCAGGGAAAAATTTCCCGGATTTGATGCGTAAGCAGGCGGTATTCAAATGGGATACAAAATTGTAAGGGCTATACTCGATTTCTTTTTCTTCATCGTATTCCGCCTCCATGTGGAAGGCAGGGAAAACGTGCCGGAAAAAGGCGCCATCATTGTAGCGCCCAATCATAAGAGCTACTGGGATCCGCCGATGATAGGCGTAGCTTTCAAGACGCGTATCGTGCACTTCATGGCCAAGGAAGAACTTTTCAAGAATCCTGTTTTCGGCTGGGTCATCCGCCAGCTCGGTACTTTTCCGGTCCGCCGCGGCGTGACGGACAGGGCTGCCATCCGCCAGGCTGTCAAAGTTTTGAAGGATGGTTATCCGCTTGGCATATTTCCAGAAGGCACCCGTATCAGAAGAGAAGGCCTTGGCAAGTTCCATTCAGGCATGGCTTCTCTGGCTCTGATGACAGGGACGCCCATTCTTCCGGTAGCCATTGTCGGATCCATGCATATGCCGAAATGGAGTGCGCATCCGGCTGTCCTCATCGGGAAACCGATCCCGGTCAAAAAGGAAAAGGCAACAGAAGAAAAAATCGAAGCCCTGAATGAACTGGTCAAAAAAGAAATTCTAACTATGGCCGAAGAATACAAGGCAAGATTCCAGAAACATTAATTTTGGTCATTAATCATATCGAACTTTTTTATACATAACATCGATTTCAATCTATAGCGAAAGCGAGGAATGAAGAAAAAGCATATGGAAATTTATAGAGCTGATGTCATGGGATTCTGCTACGGCGTCAAAAGGGCAATGAAAATTGCTGAAAAAGCCGCAAAAGACGGAGTAAAAGCCGTAACGTACGGCCCTATTATCCATAATCCGCAGGTAGTCGGAAGACTAGCCGAAGCAGGCGTTCCTGCGGTTAATGAACTGGATGAAGTCAAAGATGAGATTGTTATAATTCGCTCGCACGGAGTGGGCCCTTCGTGTTATAATACACTTAAGTGCAAAAATCTAGCCCTAATGGACGCAACCTGTCCATACGTCAAACGCAATCAGGAAATCACAAGGCAGCTTGTTGCGGACGGAAAGCAGGTTGTACTCATCGGTGAAAAGAAGCACCCGGAAATGAAAAGCGTGGCTGAATGGGCGGTGGGACATTCTTACATGGTGGAAACGATGGAGGATGTAGACGCACTCCCGCCAATGCAGGAAGCCCACATAGTCATACAGACTACGTTTTCGGTTGCTCTTGCTGACAGGCTGATCACTGCCATCAAACAGAAGGTACCCGTGGTACACGTCAACAAATCCATTTGTGACGCAACGATGCAGAGACAGCAGGCAGCGCGTGAGCTGGCGCGGAAAGTAGATGTGATGATCGTCATAGGCGGGCGCAACAGCGCAAATACCGGACGATTGGCAGAAGTCTGCCGCAGTGAAGGCGCCGTAACGCATCACATTGAAACGGCTGAAGAGCTAAAACCAGAATGGTTCCGCAGTCAGGACAAGATTGGCATCACCGCCGGTGCATCCACACCGGACTGGATCATAGAGGAGGTAGTTTGTATTATGGAAAACATGAAGGAAATGCTGGATCAGGAGGAAATGAACCTGGATGTACACAAAGGCAGCGTAGTTGAGGGTAAGGTTATCGAAGTTCTCGATGACAAAGCTTACATCTCCTTTGGCTACAAGACCGAAGCTGTGCTTCAGGCTCATGAATATTCCTACCCGGCACCGGCATCCCTCAAGGATGTGCTGAAAGTCGGAGATACACTCCGTGTTCAGGTAGTAAGCGGAGTTAAGGAAGACAGCACGATTTATGTGTCTAAGATTAAAGTAGACCGTCTGGCTGACTGGGATGTCGTTGAAGAAGCATTCCAGAAGGGCGAACCTGTTGAATGCGAAGGCATTGAAGCAATTAAAGTCGGACTGCTCGTTCAGATTAAGTCTCTGCGCGGTTTCATTCCGCTGTCCCAGGGGGATCTGCGTTTCGTACATTCCCTGCAGGGTCTTGTTGGACAGAAGTTCCCGGCTAAGATTCTCGAAGTAGACCGCACAAAGAACAGACTGGTTCTTTCCCGCAAAGCTGTACTGGAAGACCAGAGAAATACAGAAATGGACGAAATCGAAGAAGCTTACCAGAACGGCACCGTTCTGCAGGGCACCGTTAAGAAGATCATGCCATACGGCGCATTCATCGGAATCAACGGCGTGGAAGGACTGCTCCACATCTCCGATATTTCCTGGAAGAAGATTGGCAAAGTAGAAGACGTTCTCAAACCAGATCAGGTCATTGATGTCAAGATCAAATCCTTCGATCGTGAAAAACAGAGAATCTCCTTCACACACAAAGACTGCCTCCCGAACCCATGGGAAACCGCTGTACATGATCATCAGATCGATGATGTAGTAGACGCTAAAGTCGTTAAGATCCTTGAATTCGGCGTAATCGTTGAACTCGAAGACGGACTGACCGGCCTGCTCCACATCAACGAAATGACCGATGACCACAACAAGAAACCGGGCGATATCTGCCAGGTAGGCGACGATCTGAAAGTCCGCATCATCAACATTGATGAAGGACGCAGAAGAATCTCCTTCAGCCTCGTAGAAGCTCCCGTTCATGACGCTCCGGAAGAAGCTTAATTGAAACTGAAAAAGACCGCCGCCGGCGG